>DNNS01000272.1 GCA_003497555.1 Spirochaetia bacterium | reverse complement strand
ATTTCTTAAAAAAATCAATATCAATAAGAGCCAGAGACAGCTGGGTATTATAACGTATTGATCTATCCAATTCGTTTTTTAATACATTCTGAAAATGGCGGTGAATAAAAAGACCGGTCAGTCCGTCGGTAATGGCGGTTTCATATAAAACCACATTATTCAGGGCCACAGCTAAATGACTGGCTAATTTGGAAATAACAAATTTGTCTTTCTCGCGGAAAAAATCATTTTCTTTTTTATACAGGCGGAGGGCACCGGTAATCTTGTTTTTATCAATAAGCGGCAGAGTTAATATCGATTCGCTGGAAAAACCGGAATGAATAATGCTTAATTTTTTTCCAAGCGATTTGCCTTCGGTACCGAAACCAAGAATTATTTTATCTTCGTCTTTTTCACCATTTTGATAAATCCTGGTTTCTTTGCCGTCAAAATGACCTTTAAGCTCCAGAACATCGTCTTCGCTTTCCTTGCGGAGAAATAAAAAAATTTCATCAGTATCGATTTTGGAATGCAGAAGCGAAAAAACCGTTTTAATGAAATTACCAAAATCAGGCATACTGTTGCTGGCTAAAGTAATTTCACGCGCAAGCGCCAGTTCTTCCAGCTGATCTTCCAGTTTCTTTTTGTGCTGAAAGATTTCTTTGAAATTTCTGATATCCTGGGCAGCAGGTTTTTCTTCATTTTTATTATTGTTATCCGCCGGAAGCGGCATTTTTGTCTGTTCTTCGGCAAAAACAATTGAAGGTTGCTGTATTTTTTCATCAGATAGATCCGGGTTCCGGCCGGCAAATTCTTCTTTATAAAATTTTTCTCCGCTTTTTTCAGGAGAAACGGGAGCTGTGACATTATAAACCGCCTTATTTACTGCAGGTGGCGCATGTTCGGAATTGGTCATAATGCGGTTTTCGGCAGCTGCAGTTAGCGGGCCGATATTTTTAAAAATTATAATGAAAAGAATGTATAAACCGGCAAAAGCCAGTATGGTTACCAGCCAGATACTCTCCAGTGCGGAAAACAGCTCCGGATTGCGGAAGCCTGCTGCTACGGCAGCGATATCATTAATGCCGTTTTTGGTATTAAAAAGAAAAATAATATACCCATAACGGCGTTCCAGAAGGTAATCTTTTGATTGCAATGTCTGAAAATTATTATTAATATTATCAAGAATTTCATTAAAAATCTGTTCGCTTTTAAGCAGGCGGGAAGATTCCAGGGCTTTATGCTGATCATTAAAAAAAATAACAAAATCTATTTCCTGGTACCGGCTGCGGTCATATTCCAATATTTCCCGGCCGGTATTTCTGAGCTGTTCGGTACGGTAACTTGCCCGATATCGCTTCAAGATCGCCAGTTTCCGCTGCAGCTGGGAAATTTTTTGCGCATAGGGCTTTAAACGCAGATAGATCAGATTTTCATCCACATAAGCCTTGAAAAAGCCCATGATTACAGCTAAAATGACAAAAAATGCCGTATAATAAAGGGTCTTGGTTTTCATGCCCCTGTTTCCATAGATTAATTATCGGAGGGCTGAAAAATTTATCAACATTTTTTTCATATAACCGATGATAGAGACAGGATATTTTAATGAAAAAAGTAACAGAAAAATCTGTAGGCGAATTTTTAGAGATACTGCGGGAATTTTTAAGACTGGAAGAAAGTAAAACCGGCCTGCTGACGGGAAAAAAGTTCCGCGAACTCGATCGTCTCTGCAGCCGGGAAGAAAAACTGATTCCCCGCATTATTGAACTGGAAGCGGAAAAAAACAGTTTTCTGGAGAGCGATATCCTGCTGAGCGGACGTCTGGCGGATCAGCTGCGTGATTTGGAAACAGTCAGGGAAAATCTGCGCCTGAGAATTGAAACCAATAACCGCATTTTAGACGATTATAAAAAAATTCTTGATTTTTATCAACTGCGGTCAGGCGGGAAAATTGTTTATGCCAAAGACGGGAAACAGCGCCTTGCCGATCGTTCCATATATGAAAAAAAAATTTAGGGGTCTTGTATGTCATCAACTTTTTTAGGGATTGAAATCGGGAAGAGATCGCTTGTTGCCTATCAGACCGGGCTGAATGTTATCGGGCATAACCTTGCCAATACCGATAATGAGTCTTATTCGCGGCAGAAAGTCAATACCGTGACGGAAGTGCCGATTTATGAGCCTTCCATGAACCGTCCGGAAAGACCCGGACAAATCGGCCAGGGTGTAGAAGTCCAGGACATACGGCGGGCCCGGGATATATTTTTAGACAGCCGCTTGATGCAGGAAACCGGCCTGCAGGAGTATTGGGATAAAAGTCACGAGTTTTTAAACCAGATTGAAAAAATACATAATTCCCTGGGAGATGTCAACCTTCGCGAAAAACTGGATATTTTCTGGAGCCGCTGGCAGGAGCTTTCGCTTGATCCTTCCGAACGGGCCGTACGGGAAAGCCTGCTGGAATCTTCAGAATCGCTGGTTGACTCTATCAACAGTCTGTTTTACCGCCTGGACCGGGGCCGCCGTGAGATCAATGAAAAGGTGACAGGCACTGTTGAAGAAATCAATAATCTTTCCGGGGCAATCCGCGACCTGAATGTAAAAATTCTTAAATCCAAAACCATGGGGGATAATCCCAATGATTTAATGGATACCCGCGATGCCTTGACTGAAAAACTCGGAAAACTGGTAAATATTACAGTGAACCATAAAGATAACGATGAAACCATGATTTTTATCGGCGAGCGTATTCTGGTGCAGGGACCGGTTGTAAATTTTCTTGCCGCCCGGGGTAATCGGGAAAACGAGGGTCTCGCTGATGTACGCTGGGAATCAGGCGATCTGTTGAAACTTGAATCAGGTTCTCTTCAGGCTATGCTGGAAGCGCGCGATGTACATTATAAACGGGAAATTGAAGCCATGGATTCCCTGGCAGCTAATTTAATGGCGCGCATTAATGAACTGCATAAAAACGGTTTTAACAATTACGGTAAAACCGGTAATGATTTTTTTACTTATGTATCGAAAGGGACTGATCCGCTGGGCAATGTTGACGCTAATGGAGATAATATAGCAGAATCAACTTTTATTTTTCAGATCAAGGGAATAAATTCCCTTCAGGCTGAAGATATTATCGGTGAAAATGGAAACCTGACGCTTGCTGATTCAGGCGGCGGTTTAGTGCAGATTCCCTACCGCAGCGATGAAAAAATTTCCGATTTGGTGGCGCGCATTAATGTATCAAGCCTTAATGTTAATGCCTATCTGGATCCCGAAGGCAGGCTTGCGTTTACCGCCAAGGGCACAGGACAGAATCCCCCCATGGTCATTAAGCATATTGAAGACAGCGGAAGATTTCTTTCCGGTACGGCCGGAATGCTTAACAGCAGCGGTGCGCAGGGTGCATTTGATTATAGCCGCCTTAACGAATACGCCAGGCTGACCGGCAGCGAATTATTTACGCGTACGCCCCATGATCATCCTGCTTCATGGATAGCTATTAACCGGGTCATTAAAAACGACGCGAATCAGATTGCCGCTTCAGACGGTATTGATTATACCGGCGCCGGTAAAGACACAGCCATCGGGCAGGGGGACGGTTCGATTGCCATGGCGATTGCCAATCTTCGTACCGGTGATTTTCCAATTGAAAATTCCGCCGGCATTCAGGATTTTTATGTTAATATGATTACAACCACAGGTGTAAAAGCTTCCCGCGCCAAACTGGAAAGTGAAAAATATTCCGCCCTGGTACAGCATTTAAGCGATGAGCGCCGGCAGGTTTCCGGAGTAAATATGGATGAAGAAATGACGCATATGATTGCCATGCAGCACGCCTATGCTGCCGGCGCCCGTGTAGTATCAACCATGGACCGTATGCTGGATATAATTCTTAAAATGGCCTGAGAAGGTTTTTTTTACAATAAGTCGTCATGCTGCAGAGCCGCGCCCATACCATGAAAATGCGCATACTGCAGCAAGACAATAAACCATTGCCTTCGCTGAGGGCGATGGAANNTACAAATAAATTTTCCAAGGAGGGAAAATTATGATGCGCATCAGTAACGGAATTATTAAAAACAACCTTATCAACAACATTCACCGCAACTATGTAAACATGGAGCGCTCCCAGGAGCGGCTGGTTACAGGCCAGCGCAATACAACGCCGGGTGATAATCCGATTGAAGCCATTAACAGTATTTATTACCGTACCCGGGCGAGGCAGATTGAACAGTATCAAAAAAATATTAATCAGACCAGAGGCGTAATTGATCATGCTCACGGGGCAGCGGAAAATGTAGTCAATGTACTGCAGAAAATACGTGAACTTTCCCTGCAGGCGGCAAACGGCACGCTCGGCAGGGATGAACGCATTGCTGTTGCCATGGAAGCTGAAGAGCTTTTAAAGGAAATTGTGGCGACCGGTAATATGCGCTACAAAGACGATTATCTTTTCTCCGGATCCAGGGTAAAAAACGCATCCTTCAGAACTTCCATGACTTCCCATCCCGAAATGCCCAAACCGCTGATATCAGAAGTTGTGTATAACGGAGACAATCAGGCGCTTGCGCGAGAAGTGGATATTAATGAGAAAATGAATATTCCGCTTGAGGGATCGGGTTTTTTCTGGGCGGATAATCATGTTATTTTGGCCATGAAAGACGTAAAAAATTACATTGCAGGGCAGGATTCAACCGTAAGAATTGACGGAGTTGATGTAAATATTACGGCCGGAGATAATTTAGATGCGGTAATTGATAAAATTAACAAAAACACTCCATCGGTCACAGCCTATAAACGCCTGCTGCCTGATGAGCGCACGGTAATTGCCCTGGAAGGAAATTATCCGCATAAACTGCAGATTCAGGATCTGGAAGGCGGAAGCGTCATGCAGGATCTGGGAATATTAAGAAGCGGCAACGAAGCGCGTTATACGGAAAATAACATTCATCCCAATACCATCCAGTCCGGCAGCTCCATTTTTGATGTAATCATACGTTTCAGGAATTCCCTGCTGGAAAACCACACGGCTGATTTGGGAGGGAAGGATCTCGGGTCCATCAGCAAGGCTCTTGGCAATGTAGTGGAGAGGCAGGCTGCTATTTCCGCTAAAATGAATCGTCTGAATTATCTGGAAAAAAAAATGGCCCAGGAACAGATCTATAATACCGAACAGCTCTCCAAAAACGAGGATGTAGATATAGCCCGCGAAGCAACTGAATTTTCCACTCTGCAGAATGTGCATAAAGTATCGCTGATGACCGGAGCCAAACTGATACAGCCTACCCTGCTGGATTATTTACGCTGATAGAATAAACGGATCTGCGGGCGGCCCGGTTAAAACCGAAACCGCTCTGCAGCGGTATTAAAATTCACCGATATATCTGACTTCTTCAGCAAGTGCCGCACCGGTCTGCTCATATACCGTTTTTTTTACATGCGCAATCAGATCGTAGATATCACGGGCCGTGGCCTTGCCGGTGTTGATTATAAAATTGGCATGCTCCCGGTAAACTTCCGCTCCGCCTAACCGGCAGCCTTTCAGATGGCAACTTTCAATAATTCTGCCGGCAATAAGGTTTTTTTCATAGTCATTGCGGAAAACCGAACCGCAGGATGGAAAACGGAATTGCTTTTTAATTTTGCGTTCATTTAAAAAATATTTCATTTTTTCTTTTATTAACTTTTTATTTTTTTTTTCAAGATGCACAACTGCGCTGATGATTATACCGGAGAGTTTCTGAAACACCGATTGTTTATAGGCAAAGCCGATGGTTTCACCGGTGAAGACTTCCCTGCACCCGTTACTGTTTAAAAAATCAACCTCTTTGATGATTTCGGAAAAATCATGCTCATAAGCCCTGGCATTCATGAATACGGCGCCGCCAATACTTCCGGGCAGACCGGATGCAAATTCCATGCCCCCCAGGCCATGATGCAGGGCAATTTCAAGATNNAAAAACCAGCGGTTTTTTAATGGCAACCGGGGAAAATAACACATTACTGCCCTGTCCGATTATAATACAATCCGGGAACGTATTAAAAATTTTTTCAAGATCTCCGGCATTCTCGGGGAAAACCGCCAGTTCGGCAGTTCCCGGAGTACGGTAAGATGAATAATTCTTAAGCTGAAGATTTTTTAAAACACGCATATCAGGCGCGCAATCTGCTTTTTAACCGCCTGCTGGTCAAACCGCGGATTAAACCTGCACTGTAGGAAAAATGCGTAAGAAAAACTCCCGCTGATGCGATAAAAGAAAGAAATATTTTTTTTGAACGGAAAAACATTTCGCAGTAAATCAAACAGGCAAGAGCTGCTGTCCCGCCTGCCCAAAAATAAAACAGGGGGTTCCATAAAAAACCCGGAGCCCAGCCTAAAACCAGTCCTGCACACAAAAGCAACGGCAGAAAAAAAAGCGGACGCGCAGATGTTTCCGGGAATTTTTTTACAAAAAAACCGCGGTGCATCCCATAACTGAAAACCTGGGCAGCGTGCGGAAAAAATAGCCTGCGCCGCTCATGATAGACAAGCAGTTCCGGCACATACAGCACACGATGACCGGCTTTTTTCAGCTCCAGACATAAGACCGTATCTTCACCCGGCCAATAAGCCGTGTTAAACCCGCCTGCCTGTAAAAATAAATCGCGGCGGACAAAGAGATTTACCGAGGGGTAATCGTCAACATAAAACCTGTTTCTCCAGGGCCGGTAGCGGAAAGAAAGCCCGCCGCCGCCGGTTATACTTTCAAAAACCAGTCCTGAACCCTGTCTTAAAAATTCGCTCTGCGGCGGTGTAACTGCCGGGCCGCCGGCAGCCGCTTCATTTTTTTGAAAAATTTCATGAGCGCAGGAAAGCCAGTTTCCCTCGGGCCAGGCGTCATCGTCAATAAAACAGAGAATTTTGCCGCGGGCTTCGCGGGCAGCCAGATCGCGCTTGGCAGCCGGTCCGCAGGAACCGCTGGCCAGGCAGCGTACATCCAGGTTTTCAAATCCGCATATTTCTTCTTTTTGATCAGTAACAAGCATTATTTCAAAACTGCGGAATGACTGTTTTTTATAAAAAGGTATTGCCCGGCGCGTATAATCATTTTGAATTTTTACCGGAATGATAATGGAAAAAAAAATTTCAGCTTTTGATGCCGAATTTTGTTTCATGAAATTTTTTCTGATAATATTTTAATATTGAATAACGGTAACGAATAGCCAGAATATCCTTAAGCATATTAAAGGGAGTAACCAGATTGATTCCTGAGACGCCGTAATGGTATTCAAGATGCACCGGGGCCTCGACAATCCTAAAACCGTGTTTATGCGCCAAAAAACAAAGTTCCAGATCAAAGGCATAGCGTTTGACCAGAATAAGCGGCAGTATTACTTCCAGAATTTCACGCTTGAAAATTTTCATGCCCGACTGTGTATCTCTGAGGCTGACGCCGAGAATCAACCAGGATAACAGCTGAAACCCCTTGCTTAAAAAACGGCGGATCAGCGGATACTCGAGCAGGGAAAAAGGATGCCGCTTGCTGCCTATTACCATATCGGCGGTGGCTAAATACGGAAAAAAATTTTTAAGCTGCTCGGGAGGAAGATCGCAATCGACATCAATAAATGTAATTACATTACCGGTTGAGCATGAAAACCCGTAGGTAAGCGCATACCCTTTACCGCGGTTTTCAGGATACGATACCACTTTTACGCCT
>DNNS01000601.1:6008-10809 GCA_003497555.1 Spirochaetia bacterium | reverse complement strand
TACAAATAAATTTTACAGGGAGTCATTATGAACAGAATTATCACTTTATTTACAGGACAATGGGCGGATTTGCCCCTGGAGGAACTTGCGCCCAGGGCGGCATCCTTCGGCTATGAAGGCCTGGAACTTGCCTGCTGGGGCGATCACTTTAATGTGGAAGAAGGCGCCATAAGCAAAACCTACTGCGCTGAAAAAATTACCCTTCTGAAAAAACACGGTCTGGTCTGCCGTGCTTTGAGTAACCATTTAGCCGGACAATTAGTCTGCGATCCGAATAATGATTCCCGCAGCGATGCCTTCGCTCCCGGAAATACCCGCGGAAATGCCGAAGCCAAAAGAGCCTGGGCTGTTGAAACTATGAAAAAAACCGCACGGGCCGCTAAAAATATGGGAGTGGATGTGGTTAACGGCTTTACCGGATCTTCCATCTGGCATGCGGTTTACAATTTTCCTCCGGTTTCTGCAGATTTTATTGAAAAGGGTTTCAGCCGGTTTGCCGAAATGTGGAATCCGATACTTGACGTATTTGATGAATGCAGTGTGCGTTTTGCGCTCGAAGTGCACCCCACGGAAATCGCCTTTGACATTTTCACAGCCGAAAAAGCTTTGGCAGCGCTTAAAGGGCGCAGGACTTTCGGATTTAATTTCGATCCCTCGCATCTTTACTGGCAGATGATTGATCCGGTAAAATTTATTTATCGTTTCCGGGATCGCATTTATCATTGTCATATGAAAGATGCCGTACGGAATCTGGACGGCGAAAATTCCATTTTGGCTTCACATCTTGATTTTGGCGATCCCAGACGCGGTTGGGATTTCAGAAGCCTCGGCCACGGGGGCGTTGATTTTAAAGAAATAATCAGGGCGCTTAACAATATAGGTTATAGCGGGCCCCTGTCGGTAGAATGGGAAGACTGCGGAATGAACCGCGATGCAGGCGCTGCCGAGGCCTGCGCTTTTATTAAAAAAATCAATTTCCGCAAATCCGACCGGCAGTTTGATTCCGCTTTTGACGAGAAAAACCGCTGATTTTAAAAATGAACAAGAATGCCGACCAGAAGCGATGTAGCTGCCCTTTGTAAAATCAATCCGTCAACTGTATCGCGAGCTCTTTCCGGGCACCAGGGTATTCCGCAGTCCACACGGCAGAAAATTCTTTCCGTTTCCAGACAAATCGGCTACACGCCTTCGCAGCTTGGCCGCAGTCTGCAGCAGAAAAAAAGTTACCGTCTTGGACTGCTGCTGCCCTTCAGTTATAACCGCAAACTGCATACTTTTCCACATGAATATTTTTCCAAACTTCTTTATGGAATTATAAAAACAGCAGCCGAACATTTATATACCATAAGCGTTATCGCCGATCAAAACCTTAAAGCCGCAGAGCTGATATCGCTGGTGCATTCCGGTTCCGTTGACGGACTGCTGCTGCCGTCGCTGCGCATCGAAGACTTGCGTCCGCAGAACCTGTACAGGGAGAAAATTCCATTTGTCCTGGTGCATCATTATTTTAAAAACAAAAACTGGCCCTATGTTGACTGCTCGGCAGAAAGCGGAATGCGGGAGGCTTTTGATTTTCTGAAAAAAAACGGAATTTCAAAAATCGGATTTTTAGGCGGGGATCCTGATTATGTCAATGCCCGTGACCGCCGGAAAATATTTTCCATACTGGCCGCAGAATATAAAATGAAAGTCAGCCATATCATAAAAGGTGATTTTTCCCGCAGCAGCGGGCTTAAAGCCGCAGGAATATTCCGGGGAAAGAGTCGTCCGCATGCCGTCTTTTGCGCCAATGACCGCATGGCCTGGGGTTTGATCTGCGGCCTTAAAGCCTGCGGCATCAAAGTGCCCGATCACATGCGGGTTATCGGTTTTGACAATCAGGATATAGCATCATTAAGCGTACCGAAAATAAGCACTGTTGAAAATCCCTTTTTTGAAATCGGGAGCCGGGCTGCAGAAAAACTCATTGCTGTTATAAACGGTGAAAAACAGGCCGGTGAAAGTATTGCCGGAAAATTTATACCGNNTTGGGTAAATAAAACAACAAAACCCGCTCCTGTGTACTAAAGACGCATACCCATCAGGGCATAACAGCCGGGGAATTTCCGGCTTTGCGTAAAATGAGTATTATGTTGCGCCGGAATATCAGCCGCTAAAGAAAAACATCCGGCTGCCTGGGTTTAACTGCCGATTTGTGTTCTGATAATCATCAGCCTAAAATTACTTCAACAGACAATATTTCACCGGGCTGGGCAGCAGGAATTAAATTTCCGGAAATTTCATTTTTATTAACAGTGATTTTTGATACGCCTTGGCATACATGCCGCGGATTTTTTATGGTTATGTTATAAACAGCGCCTCTGAATTTTCTGGTAATTTGGTATTCTTCCCAGTTATCGGAAATACAGGGATCGATTATTAATCCGTGATAATGAGGCTTGATACCCAGAATAAACTGGGTAATGGCTATAAAATTCCAGGCAGCTGTACCGGTAAGCCATGAATTTTTTGCTTCTCCGGGTTTAAAGGCATCTTTGCCGGCAATCATTTGCGAATAGACGTATGGTTCGGTACGGTGTAAATCGCTGATCTCTTCGCGATAGGCAGGAGATATTTTTGTGTAATATTCAAAAGCTTTGTTTCCCCGGCCTGCCACGGTTTCGCCGATTATGATCCACGGGTTATTATGACAGAAAATACCGGCATTTTCCTTATAACCGGCCGGGTAAGTGCTTATTTCGCCGTATTCTATATAATATCTGGTAAAAGCGGGGTTATTCAAAACTATTCCGTGAGGCGTATCAAGGTATTTTTTAACGGAATCAAGCGCTTTTTGCACCATGCCCTCTTCTATACCAATACCGGCCATGGTGCACCAGCCCTGGGATTCAATAAATATTTTTCCTTCTTCATTTTCTTTACTGCCGATTTTTTTCCCGTAAAAATCATAAGCGCGGATAAACCATTCGCCGTCCCATCCGTACCGCTTGATATTTTCTGTCATTTTTTTTACGGCATCTTCAGCCCGCAAGGCTTCATCGTGCCTGCCGGTTTCCCGGCACAGTTCGGCATAACTGTTTCCGTAAACAACAAATAACCCGGCAATCATCAGAGATTCCGCCTGCCCGCCTTTATTGTTTTCGGTTGTTTGAAAAGATTCATTGGGATTGGCGGAAAAACAGTTAAGATTGAGGCAGTCGTTCCAGTCGGCACGGCCGATCAGAGGCAGACCGTGCGGACCTAAATTATCAAGCACATGATTAATGGATACTTTAAGATGTTCAAACAAGGGTTTGGCTTTTTCTTCATTATTATCAAACGGAACCATTTCATTTAAAATTCCGAAATCTCCGCTTTCTTTAATGTAGGAAACAACGGAAAGAATCAGCCATAAGGGGTCATCGTTGAAATTTCCGCCTACGGTATTATTGCCGCGTTTGGTCAGGGGCTGATATTGATGATAACATCCGCCGTCTTCAAACTGGGTGGAAGCAATATCGATTATTCTCTGCCTGGCCCGGGATGGAATTTGATGGACGAATCCTGTTAAATCCTGATTGGAATCCCTGAAACCCATACCCCGGCCAATGCCTGATTCAAAATATGAAGCGGAGCGCGACATATTAAATGTAACCATACACTGATACTGGTTCCAGATATTAACCATTCGGTCAAGTTTCGGTTCACGGCTTTTCAGGGAAAAATTGCTCAGTAAAGTATTCCAGTAATTTTTAAGATCGTTAAATGCCCGGCAGGTTTTTTCTGCGGTATTAAAATCAGCCATTAACATTCCGGCCTTTTGCTTGTTTATTATGCCTTTGGCTTCCCATTTTTCATTTTCTTCATTTTCAATATATCCCAAAATAAAAATAAAATCCCGTGATTCCCCGGCTTTAAGTTCCAGTTCTATAAAATGTGAAGCAATGGGCGACCAGCCGTGCGCAATGCTGTTTTTCGGTTTGCTTTCACGCACAGTATCGGGAGCTTCAAATCCGTTATAGAGTCCGAAAAATGATTCCCGGTCGGTATCGAATCCGTTTACCGGCTGATTAACGGAAAAAAAAGCATAGTGATTGCGTCTTTCCTTGTATTCGGTTTTATGATAAATTGCCGAACCGTCTATCTCAACTTCTCCGGTGGAAAAATTTCGCTGAAAATTGGTATTATCGTCTTCGGCGTTCCATAAACACCATTCTACAAAGGAAAACAATTTTATTTTTTTTGTTATTTTCGACTGATTGGATAATTTCAGTTGATGTATTTCCGCCCGGGCAGCAAGAGGTATAAAAAAAGTAAGTTCAGCGGCTATTTTATTTTTTTGGCTTTTTATAACTGAATACCCCAGACCATGCCGGCATTCATAGTAATCAAGTACGGTTTTGCAGGGTTTCCAGCCCGGGTTCCAGATAGCGTTTCCGTCATTGATATAATAATAGCGGCCGCCGTTATCAACCGGTATGTTGTTATACCTGTATCTTAAAATACGCCTGAACTTTGCATCCCGGTAAAAACAATATCCTCCGGCAGTATTGGAAATTAAACCGAAAAAATCTTCATTGCCCAGGTAATTAATCCAGGGGTAAGGAGTTTGCGGTGATTCAATTACGTATTCCCTGTTAATATCATCAAAATGTCCGAATTTCATAAGATTTATTTTATTGTTAATTGTAAATTTTTTCAACTAAAGTTTCAGCCCTGTGTGTTCCTATAAAAAAATTGGAGGAATTTATGATAATACTTATAAATATCAATAAAAAATGTACTTACTCGGATTTTAAAAAAATAACACGAAGTTCACGAA
>DNNS01000601.1:0-5991 GCA_003497555.1 Spirochaetia bacterium | reverse complement strand
TCTTCGTGTAAAAATTGTAAAATCTGAGTGGATACTAAAAAATTATTTTATGAAATTTAACAGGTTCATATAATATGACAATATTATTGTATTAAAGATATAATACACACCGTTAAATCGGAATAGCGCTTAAACAAGAATATAATGAGCAATATTATTTTTAATCCGGCAGATATAATCAGGGATATTTTAGCCGGGAATACTTCAAAATTCCGGCTGCTTGCCGATCAATATAAAAACATGGTATATCGGGTTTGTGTTTCCCGTCTTTATAACCGATCGGACGCTGATGATGCCGCCCAGGAAACATTTTTGCGCGCTTTCCGCAGTTTAAGAACATTCCGCAGTGATTCCGCTTTTTCCACCTGGCTTTACAGAATAACGGTAAATGTATGTTTTGATATGCTGCGCAAACAAAAGCGCGAAAAAAAATTACTGCAGGATCTCCAGGTTCGTACTGAAAAAAAAACATATAATTCGGAAGAAAACGCCGTTAATTTGATGTTTGCAGTTCTGCCTGAGAATTACCGCCGCGTTCTGGAATTAAAATTTATCGGGAGATGTACTTATGCCGAAATCGCCGAGGAAGAAAAAATTACCATTGACGCGGTCAAAGCGCGCATTAAAAGAGCCAGGAAAAAAATTTATCGGCACCTGCGACACAAAATCAATCCGGCCGGCGTCTAATTCGGTAATGAAAAACAATATTCCCGCCTGTAACCTGTACAGCCGTTATCTTGATCATGATCCGGACGGGCTGCCTGCCGATGTACAAAAGCATCTACAGATATGCCCTGTCTGCAGCAGTCAAGCGCGATTTTGGAAAGAACTGGAATGCGCCCGGGACAAAATCACTGTTTCTGCCGGTTTCACTGATCAGATAATGGAACAGATTGCACATAGACGGCAAGGTATTTTATCTTTTCTGCTGCCGCTGGCTGCGTCTATTATGCTGATTTTCGGCGCTTTCTGGGAACTTGAAAAATCTCTTGAAAAAGAAAGCGTGGAAATCCATCTCAGCCTGCTGGCTCGCGAAAACAGCAATACCTATCGTCCGGAAGTATTTTTTCAGAATTTTATTCTGGAGGAATAAAAATGAAAAATTTTTTACTGCAAAACTGGAAAACCATCATTATCACTTTTCTGATCGGCTCTTTGGCCGGAGTAGGCGTATCGCGTCTTTTTGTAGGGCATTGTTTTCGGGCTATGCGCAGCGGCAAAATGGAAAAAAATATTGCCCGGCATGTTGCCAGAAAACTTAAAATGACCGAGGACCAGAAAACAGAAACTGAAAAAATAACCGCCCAGGCGCATGCCGATATTCGCGCTCTGCTGGAAGAAAACAAACCCCGTATGGAAAAAATTTTTACTGACGCACTTGACAAAATCGGCGCCCTGCTGGATGATACCCAGAAAAAAGAATGGGAAACCACCAAAGATCATTTTCTCAAAAATCGCCTGCGCATGCATAAACTGATGCCCTGGAATAACGTTAAATGCCCGGCAGAAGTAAAAGAATGCTGCCCGGCGGCAAAATAATCTATTTCTGAAAATTTCTGCTGAACATTAACCCGGGCGCAATTTTACCGGCAGCAGCCGGCTGATAGTCTGATTGGGTGCAAATTTATTTCTTNNTGCGGACTAAAGACGCATACCCAGTCTGATTCTAATAATTGACAAAATCAATAAATTGACGTATACTTATTTAAAATTGTACGCCGGAGAAATATTTATGAATACTAAATTAACGCTGCGTTTAAATGAAAATGTCATCGATCAAATAAAAATTTTTACTTCCCAAAACAATATTAGTATATCCAGGCTTACTGAAAAATTATTTGAAAATATAATACTTTTAGAGCGTTCGGCTATCAAAAATTTAACCCCCATCGCTAAAAAATACAAAGGAATTCTTGCCGATACTAAAGAGAATTATGATGATATTAAATATAAAATATTAAAAAATAAATATGAATAAAATATTCATTGACTGCAATATTATACTTGACTGGGTTTTTGACAGATTGCCATTTTCAATTTATGCCGTAAAATTAATAACATTAATTGAAAATAAAAAAATTACCGCATTTACAACTCCGTTAATCTTATCTAATACATATTACATTATACAAAAAAAGAAAAATCGAAAAGTCGCCGATAATTTTTTAAAAGACTGTAAAAAAGTTTTTAAGATATTAGATTTAACCGAACACATAACATTAAAAGCCATAGATAACAGATTTGTTGATTTTGAAGATGACGTGCATTATTATTCTGCGCTATCCAATAATATTGAATATATAATAACGCGCGATAAGAGCCATTTTGAATCAAAAAATATTTTAATCTTGACAGCGGAAGAATATTTAATTTTAATAAATGAAATTTAAACAGAAGAATTAATAATAAATTGAAGAGGCGCCAAAATTTTATAAACCCCGCGGGTTGAGGGATCGTTATCGGGAGAATTTACCGCTGTTTCCTGCCTGAAATAAAAATTTATAAGATTTTTAGGGTTGTTGATCTTTCATCTCTGACACAGTAACATCATTTCACAGACTCTTGAGGAAAAAATATGCCGGAAACACAGAATCAATTTGCACAGCTTGGACTTAACGAACAAAGCATAGCAGCGCTGACTGTAAAAGGCTTTGAAGAACCGACTCCCATTCAAAGCGCTGTCATTCCCCTGCTGCTTGCCGATAAGCGGGATATTATCGGCCAGGCGCAGACCGGCACCGGCAAGACCGCTGCTTTTGCGCTTCCTGTTCTTGAAAAGATTAATTTAACGCAAAAAAAAACCCAGGCGGTAATTCTCGCTCCGACCCGCGAACTCGCTGTGCAGGTAGCTGAAGAAATTATTTCCCTGAAGGGGAAAAGAGAAGTAACCGTACTGCCTGTATACGGAGGTGCATATATTGGCGATCAGATCCGCAGACTGGAAAAAGGCGTGCAGATTATTACGGCTACCCCGGGGCGTCTGCTCGATCACATCCGCCGCGGTACATTATCATTAAAAAATGTACGTTTTTTTATTTTAGACGAAGCTGATGAAATGCTGAATATGGGGTTCATTGAAGAGGTAGAATCCATAATGTCGGAACTGCCGGCAGAAAAAAGAATTGCCCTGTTTTCTGCCACCATGCCGCAGCGCATCAGAGACCTGACAAAAAAATATCTGAACAATCCGGAATCTGTTTCGGTAAAAAGCGAGATGATGACCACCGGCCTTACCGAGCAAATCTGGTATGAGGTTCATGAGCGTGATAAATTTGAAGCTCTCTGCAGAATTATTGATATGGAAGACGGCATATACGCGCTGCTTTTCTGCCGAACCAAAAACGACACGGACCAAATTACCCAAAAACTTCAGGATCGCGGATATGAAGCCGAGGGTATGCACGGTGATATTTCACAGCATCAGAGGGAAATAATTCTGGATCGTTTCCGCCGGAAAAAAATAAATATTCTCGCAGCTACCGATGTAGCCGCCCGCGGGCTTGATATAAATGATCTTACCCATGTAATAAATTATTCGCTTCCCCAGGGGCCGGAATCGTATGTACACAGAATCGGCCGCACCGGGCGGGCAGGTAAAAAAGGCATTGCCATTACCTTTGTTTCTCCATCCGAATACCGGAAACTCGCCTTTATCAAGCATATTACCAAAACAGAAATTCAGAAAAAGAATATTCCCGAAATAAAAGATATAATTGCGCTTAAACGTTCGCGCATTATTTCAGAAATCTCCGAAGCCGCTGCTGCAGGCAGCAAGGACTATTTCGCTACCATGGCGGAAGAACTTCTTGAAAAGAACACACCTGCGGAACTGGTACGTGCGCTTTTATCCCTGCATTATTCAGATGAGCTTGATACTTCATCCTATGCATCCATCAAACCGTCCGGGCATCAGAAGCGCGATGAAATTTCCGGCGGCGCTACCCGTCTCTTTATTGCTCTGGGGAAAAATACCGGATACTCTCCGCAAAAAATTGTCAAGCTGCTTTCTGAAACTATAGCGATTCAGTCCGCAGAAATTGATGATATACGGATATTCCCTGATTATACGCTGGTTTCCGTACCGTTTAAAAAAGCCGAAGAAATTATCAATGCTTTTACTTCAGGTAAAAAGAAAGGACCTTTTGTAAAAAAAGCGCGGGAAAACAGCAAAGAAACGCATAAGGCGTTTTTCCCTAAAAAAGAATATAACAAAAAAGCGTATCAGCGGCGAAAACAGCAGTAAAATTTTACGAGCGTGCGTTTCATTGCCTGACAGGATACGATTATTAAGGAGCAGCGGGCTTGCATCGATTATTATACGCATGAACAGTCACTCCCGGCAATAATTTCTGTTACCTGCTGTATAAATCAGATTTTGTATTACCTGTAAAGCCGGATTATAAAAGACCTGGGGGTGCCGATATCGTTTTGATTTTAAAATTCATCTATACATGAATTAACGGATTTTTAAATTTAAGTCTAAATTCACCAGGTGTCATCATAAATTTTCTTTTAAAAAGCACATTAAAATAATTCAAATTGGAGAAACCGCAGATATAGGATATTTCAATAATTCTGGAATTGGTATTTTTCAGATATTCGCCGGCATTGTCCAGTTTTATATTATTAAGATATTGGGATGGTGTTATATCCAAATATTTTTTAAAACTGCGGGAAAGATGTTCTTTGGTTTTTCCGCTTCTGTTTACGATATTACCGATAGTTAATTCTTTATTAATGTTATCGTCTATAAAATTCAGGATATCAGCCAGCCATTCGGGTAAATTGTCTGCGAGACTCTTTTTAAAAGGATTTATAATGTAATTAAATGAAATATAAATCAGGAAATTATAAAGCAATACTTTATTTTCCTTATGATACATATTTTTATATAAATACCTGATAGTTTCTTCAAAATAATCCTGCTTGTTTTCCGGTACGGAAATAAAAAGCGGCGCAGAAGAGACAAGCATATGTTTATAAAGGGTTTTATTTTCAAAAACTCTTAAGAATTCTGTAATAATACAATTTGGCACTGCAATATTTATGGTTTCAGACAAATCATTGCCTGCTTTTTCTATATGGCAGTCTTTTTCTCTGATAAAGGCAAAAGTGCCTTTTTCCTGCCGATAATCAATATTGTTTATATTATGAATGATGCAGCCTTTTTTTACATATAAAAATTCACTATAATCAATATGCGTATGATAAGGCACATTGAAGTTTCTTTTACTTACAATATTATAAGCCGGAGAATATTTAAAAATCTCCGCTGCCGAATATTTTACCATTGGACTAATCATAAAATAATTTTAATATTTTAAAACTAAATGTCAATAGATTAATATAAAAAATCAATTAATGAAAAGCAAGATATCCATAAGTTTATTATAATTGATGGAAAAAGGAAATACAATCATGAAAATACTATTTATTGGAGGCACCGGAAACATCAGCAGCTCTTCAAGCAGGCTGGCGATTGAAAAAGGCTATGAGCTCTATCTTTTAAATCCGGGGAAAAGACCATGAAAAAATATAATATTGGAATAATCGGCTGCGGAGATTTTTTACGCTGTGAATTGAATACTCTTAATAAAAGTCAAAATATCGCCGTAAAATCACTGTATGATCTTGATAAAACACGGGCTGTACATTATAAAGAGGAACTGGGCGGATTAGTTGTTGAAAGCGAAACCGATATTTTTACCGACAAGGATATCGATATTGTTTTATTATTTGTACCGCCATGGGTGAGAAAAGATTTACTATTACGCGCAGTTGAAAACAAAAAAAATATTATTACAACAAAGCCGCTGGGGCCGAGTGAACAGGAATGTGCGATTATGAAGATATACAATTTATAAAAGTTAAACAATAATCAAGTGAGATGGTATGACTTCAAAAGAAAGAATGCTAATCGCCATGTCCGGCGGCACACCTGACAGAGTACCCGCTTCACCGGATACCAACTGGCTGATCCCGGCAAAATTA
>DNNS01000104.1:2432-5809 GCA_003497555.1 Spirochaetia bacterium | reverse complement strand
CAGATTACTAAAAAAAGCGTTGTTAGCAGCGGGCCGACAATAAAACCTATGATGCCGAGCCAGTAAATACCGCCGATTACGGAAAGCAGAACAAAAGCCGGGTGCAGCCCGGCCCGATCACCGAGTAATTTGGGTTTAAGAAGATTTTGGGTGGCTGTAATACCGACAAATCCAAACAGCAGCATGAGTGTACCGGTTACGCGGTTGCCGATGGCGATTTGCATTATACCTGCAGGCCAGATAATGGTATTGGTTCCAACAACCGGAATCATGGAAAAGATCATCATGACAATACCCCATAGAACCGGAGCTGGAATCCCAAAAACAAAAAATATTAATCCCCCGAATGCTCCTTCAATAAGGCCTATAATAAATGTTCCAAAAACCGTAGCATCAATTACCCTGATAATTTCGCGGATNNAGGGTTTTACCGTCAAGGAACAGAAAAAATACCATAACCAGAACCAGGGCAAAATGAGCAATAAAAAAGGCAGTATTAAAAAAAAGGCGCTGAATGAGTCTGAATGTAATGTTTGTTCCGGTTTTCAGCAGATCATTAAGCGGTTCAATCAGCTGATCGAGTTTAATATCCGGCAGGTAGCGTTTAAAAAAACTGTAGTGCCCGGGATCTGCCAGGCTGATAATACTGTTGATTGTCTGGCGGATCAGAGGCATGCGGTTTTTTAAGGTTTCCATGGAATGTGAAATTTCGCTGGAAACCAGAATTCCGACTAATGTAAGCGGAAGAGCAAAGAACAGCAAGACCGTAAGAACAGATAACAGCGAAGAACGTCTGCGGCGTAATTTTAATTTTGTGCGAAAAAATAAAAATACCGGGAAAAAAAAATGCGTAATTATAACTGCAATAAAAATATCGATAAAAAAGGGCGAGAGTATATTAAAAAAAGCTATGGACAGTGCTATTAAAACCAGCAGGAAAAAACCGTCAACTATCAGGTGTCTCATCTTATTTTTATTATATCATGAATTTATTTCTAAAATTCAGTACACAGGGACGGGCTTTTTCNNTTTTCTATATAATAGAAATAAATTTGCACCCGGTTGACACCATGTTTTATAAAGTATACAATTCCGCATGGCTTATGAAAAAATTTCTTTAAGTATAATGGATATTCTTAAAAGTTCCGGCCCTTTAATAACAGGAACGGATATCAGGGCGCAGCTTGTTGCATCCGGTATGGGAGCAAGCGAACGTACAGTACGCTATCATCTGAATCTGCTGGTAAAAGACCGGAAATTACACCGGATAGGTAAAAAGGGTTATCAGATAACCGAAGAAGGTCTGCTCGAACTTGATTCTTCAAATCTGATGCGTAAATCGGGATTTTTAACTGCCAGAATCAACCGGCTGGTCTATGCCATGAATTTTAATCCTGCTGTCAATACCGGTACGGTGATTGTAAATTTAACTTTGGTTAAAGCTCCGGTATTAAAAAAATATCTTTACCTCATTCAAAAAGTTTTTGAGAAAGGGCTGGCAATGGGTGAATTACTGGCTCTAATACCTGATGGAGAAAAAATCGGAGAAAATGCCGTTCCATCAGGAATGATCGGAGTAATAACCGTGTGCTCCATGACTTTAAATGGCATACTGCTCCGCCAGGGAGTGCCGGCATATCCGCGCTTTGCAGGATTACTGGAAATAAGAAACAACAACCCTACGGGATTTACGGATTTTATTATGTATAGCGGCACCAGTCTTGATCCCCTGGAATTATTTATCAGAAGCGGTATGACTGATTATACGGGTGCAGTAACATCCGGTTGCGGGCGCATTGGCGCAGGCTTCAGGGAATTCCCTGCCGAAAGCCTTAATACGGTTCAATCGGCCGTAAGGGCTCTTGAAAACAGCAGGCTGTGCGGCATGGTTAAAATCGGCAGTCCTGTACAAGCGCTGCTCCGTATACCGGTAAGCGAGGGAAGTATTGGTACGGTAGTTGCCGGGGGTATTAATCCTGCAGCAATTTTTGCCGAACACGGTGTAAAGATTTTTTCACGGGCTATGGCCGGAATATTTGATTATTCCGGGCTTTTTCATTATTCGGAGCTTTCAGACAGATTGCGCAGTTTCAGGGCTTAATAATATTTCTTCCCGCACGGTTTTATGGCATTGATCAAGCAGAAGATCAAGTTCCGGAATCATTTTTTCGTTATTAATTATATCCTGCAGGCGCGGCTTGGTAGAAGGATTGGGCGGTGAAAAAAGAGTACAGCAGTCATCATGGGGAATAATAGAAAGATTAAAAGTTCCGATTTTTTTTGCCTGATCTATTATTTCATCTTTATTAAGAGCAATACACGGCCTTAATACCGGCAGACTAGATGCGGCATTACTGCACGAAATACTTTCCAGAGTCTGGCTGGCTACCTGACCTATGGATTCCCCGGTGGCAAGGGCGGGTATTTCATTCTGCACTGCTGTCAGACAGGCGATTTTCATCATACAGCGTCTTAAAATCACCGTATGATATTTTTCTTCACAGCATGCCCGGATTTGTTTCTGTACAGGAAGAATATTGGATATAAACAATCTGAGATTCGGAGAAAAGCGGGAAAGCGCACGGGCCAGGGAAATAACTTTTTCTTCGGATTCACGGGATGTAAAGGGATATGATGAAAAGTGCAGGGCATAAAGGGAAATACCGCGTACAGCAAGCATTTTCCCGGCTACCGGAGAATCGATTCCTCCGGAGAGCAGAAGCATGATTTTCCCGGTTGAACCTCCGGGCAGGCCGCCGCAGGCGCGTGTTTTCCCGATACTGATATAGATACAGTCGCGTATTTCCAGTTCAATAAATTTTTCCGGATTGTGTACATCTACCCTGGCAGCAGGGAAAATTTCAAGTAAAAATCCTCCAAAATCGCGGCAAAGCTGCATGGAGTCAAATGGAAATGTTTTATCTTCGCGCCGCGCTTCGATTTTAAAGGAAAAGTTTTCAAACGGGGCAGTGAGCAGGCGGACTGCCTGGGATGCCTGTTTAAAAAAATCAGTCTGTTTTTCAAGCTCATACCCCTGGGAATAAGATGCTATACCCGGGATCGTTTCCAGCAGACTTGAGGTTTTTTCATCAGGTGCACTGCTGTAAATATATATGCGTCCCCGGGTTTTTCTTACACTGCAATCTATAAGCTGTGCCGCAAACCGTGAGCGTATATCATTTGCCAGCATTTCTTCAAAAAATCCGCGGTTTTTGCCTTTTAATGCAATTTCATTATAACGTACGATGAAAAGGGGTTTAAGGCCGTTATTTTTATCAATCATATTAAGACCTGTTAGTAAAGAAGCATGTACTTTTTGAAAATTTTAGAGTGTGCTGATTATCTCATGAATTAAGCGTTTAAACCAGATTTTGGGT
>DNNS01000104.1:0-2426 GCA_003497555.1 Spirochaetia bacterium | reverse complement strand
CAAGAATTTTCTGCAGATTAAATTATAGTCGCGTACCCAAGAAAAAAAATCGCGTCCCCAGATTTTTAACTATTTCAGAATTTGACGGAAAGATAAAAAACAGGTATAATATTATCAGAATAACGGAGGATTTATGATGAAATCCCTAAAAAATCATTCGGCTAAAAAAAATGCTTTCAGTCTGCTCGAACTGCTTATAGTTATCAGCATTATGGTAATACTTACCGGCGCTTTTCTGGTACCCAAATTTGTAGGAGTAAAAAATAAAGCAAAAATCGCCGCAGCCAAGGCCAACATTATAACTATTAAAACCGCTCTGGAAAATTATTATATTGACTGCGGAAAATATCCATCTGATAATGCGGGCCTTCGCTCCCTGGTAGAGGACACCGACAATATCGGCATACACTGGAACGGGCCTTATCTGTCGCGTGTGCCCAAAGACCCATGGAATAAAGAATATGTTTATGCCGCTGATACAGCTAATGCATCCTATGCAATCAAATCTTTCGGCGCCGACGGTAAAGAAGGCGGCACAACTGTCAACCAGGATATCACCGAATAATAATTTTTCAGCATGAAACGGGCGCGAAACCAAAAGCGCTGGCACGCCTTTACTTTAATTGAAATATTAGCTGCAGTTTTTATAATAACAGCAATATCTTCAGTACCGGCCTGGCTTTATTTCAAACCCTTAGGCCGTCTTAAAACCCTGGCTGATGTGCGTAAAACCGTACAAGAGCTGAATCTCTTTTTAAGATCAAACGGGCAATACAACATACGCGTACAGGGAAAATTCGCCCATCTGGAAGCGCAAAGCGGACAGAATAAAAAACGTATAAAAACCATTGAGCTTCCGGCAGCTGCCGGATATTTCGAAATCGACCGCTCATCGCCCGATCTTCTTATACCCGCCGGCGCGTTTGTCATAAAATATCACGCTTATATCTGCATGTTTGATTATGCCGCAAATAAAAAATAAATCATTTCTTATATACGTTACAAACTGCCGTAGCAAAGCATCAACCTGGCCGGAAATCATGATTGCTTTATTACTACTACTGCTTACCGCCTGGTTTCTGCATGAGTACTCCGCGCCTTTTTTCAGATTTTACCGCAGTACCCGTCTGCTGGAAGAAACCGTAATCGAAGCTGAAAATTTTTCTGCTAACAGCAGAGAAAAAACACGGCCGCTTGCTCTTATACCTGAAAAAAAAAAATTTTCCTTTAATATACCGGCATTTTCCGGCAGCGCTGCACGCGGCATTTCTATAACCGGTTTAATTTTTAAAAAAGGCAATTTCAAATATCAATATTTCATTTATGAAAAATAGATTTTCCGGCTTTACCCTGATTGAACTGCTTTTTGCCGCCCTGCTTGGCTCCAGCCTGCTGGGCGCTTTTTTTCTTTTTCTGCGTGCGCAGACCGTAATGTATAAANNGCGAGCGTTTTTTTAGCGCTGTGCATAAAACCCGTTATTATCTTGACCGGCTTTTCTGTGAATATGCAATATTAAATATTGACAGCTCTGAAATAATTTTCCGCGGAGGCGGTAAAATCACCTGCCGTAATGAAATCCTTAAATTTAACAGCAGTATTTTAGCGGAAGATCTGGCGGTATCCTTTAAAACCGAAAACAAGCGGCTGATAATTTCTTTTATACATCCCCGCAGCTCTTTAAAGGCGGATTTTTCTTATGAGAAATAAAGCCCAGGTGCTGCTGACAACACTTTTTATTTTTTTCCTGATCTCGGCATCACTGATTGTTGTATTTTATACGCAAAAATCCGCCGGCGGAGAATCTCTTTATTACAGCCGCTACTGTAGTCTGCAGAGTTTTATCCGCGCCTTAAATAAGGCCTGCGGTGTAACCGAAGCAAAAAGTATCGCCTCAGCCGAAAGTTACGGTCACAATATTTTAAGCCCGGCGTTTTCGGCTGCTTACCCTGGTGAAAAAATCAAGATTGAAAAGATTATAATACTTCCGGGCGGATTAGCTGTATTTTTATATTACCATGATTATTTTTTCAGAATTTATCTGCCGGATAATCTGTCTGCTGCCGTGCAGATTCCAAACCAAAGGTAAAATTTTATTTCAGCGATACTTTGGCATTTATGCCCCGGAGCATGGTAAAAAAAGCGGGAAAAGTGACATTTACAGCCTGGGCATCGTGAATAACCGATTTACCTGGAGTAAAAGCCGCGGCAATAGATAATGCCATGGCAATGCGGTGATCTCCATGACTGTGTAATTGAGCTGCCTGCAGAGGCTGTCCTTTTATAATCAGTCCGTCTTCCATCTCGATGGTTTGAGCTCCCATTTTTTCAAGTTCACCGTGCATAACTGCAATACGATCGGTTTCCTTTAACCGCGCCTGGGGAACATTCTGCAGCCGTGTTGTGCCTTCGGCAAAACAGGCTAATG
>DNNS01000440.1 GCA_003497555.1 Spirochaetia bacterium | reverse complement strand
CAGAGCGGCAATTTCTTTTACCGGCTGCAGACTGCCTGTTTCATTATTAGCCAGCATAACAGTAATCAGGGCGGTTTGCGGTTTAACAGCAGCCTTGACATCATCAGGATTGATTATTCCGTCTGAGTCAACCGGCATATAGCTTACGGAAAATCCGCGCTGTTCCTGGCATTTGCAGGTCTGCAGAACCGATGGATGTTCAATAGCTGAAGTTATAATGTGATTTTTGTGACCGCAGCCTACCGGGCATTCTTTATTAGTGCAGGGAATTTTGGAACAGATTATATTATTAATCACAGCGTTGTTGGCTTCAGAGCCTGAACCGGTGAAAAGAATTTCATCAGGACGGCAGCCGAGAAAATCTGCAGTGATCCGGCGGGCGGTCTCGATTTCACTGCGCGCCTCGCGGCCGAAACTGTGCATACTTGACGCATTGCCGAAAATTCCGCAGGCGCGGATAATTTCTTTTTGAACCTCAGGGTGCAGGGGCGTGGTGGAATTATTATCAAGATAAACTTTTCGGTTGTTCATGAAAAAACTCCCATCAGCTTTGTCTCTGTTTTTTGATTGTTCTGGCTAGTTTTTTTTTTTTTTTAAGCTGCGCCGGCCTGAGGCTGATATCGGCAACCGAGCGTCTCCTGAAAAACATTGTTATCTGCCGGTTAAAAGCTTTCCAGACCCGGGAAAGCGGACAGGTTTCCTGGCGCAGGCATTTGATTTTTTCCGCGCAGGGTGCAGAATGAAACGAGCCTTCCAGCGCCTCGACAATCGGCTCAAGCGAAAGAGCAGCCGGTCTTTTCGCCAGCCGGTAACCTCCGTTGTTGCCGCGCATGGATTTTACAGCTCCGGTTTTGCGCAGTAAAAGCATAATCTGTTCAAGGTATTTTTCAGATATATCTTCATGCCTGGCGATTTCGGACAGTGAACAGATACGTTTTTTGATTGCCAGATACGATAAAAGACGCAGACCGTAGCGTGTACGTGTGGATACTTTCATAATTCCTACAAAATTACTATGAAATTATAAGCCAATTAAAAATAAAAAGCAAGCGGTAGGGGGTGTAAATTTATTTCTTGGNNATGGAAATATTTATCTCACAATTCCCGCTTTTCATTTTTTTTAAAAGCGGGAATTTGTAAGGAGTGTACTGGGAATTTATAAGATATTTAGTTATGGTATAATAAAATTAATTATGCATAATCATCAGGATTTCTACGGTATGCCTAATTTCTGCCCGGATGCCAAAGCCGGTGATCGCAAGGCCGTTTTCCGTAAACTTATGTTTGTATATCATCCTGATAAAAAAAATAATTCAGATGCCTGAAAAATATCTTAAAGAATATTTTCATTTCCGGGAATTCCGTCCGGGTCAAAAAGAAATTATCGAAACCATACTCGAAGGCCGTGACGTAGCGGCGCTGATGCCGACCGGCGGCGGAAAATCCCTGTGTTATCAATTGCCGGCTGTAGTTTCCGGCAAATTATCGATTGTAATTTCGCCGCTGATTGCCCTGATGAAAGATCAGGTCGAAGCTTTGAAGGCCAGGGGAATTCCTGCAGCTTTTATCAACAGCTCTCTGTCTTATAATGAAATTTACGCATGTCTGAACGAGGCGCGTATGGGAAAAATTAGAATTCTTTATGTCGCGCCGGAACGTTTCAGGAATAAGGAGTTTTGCAGTTTTTTTTGCACACTGGATATTTTTTTATTGGCAGTGGATGAAGCGCATTGTCTTTCGCAGTGGGGGCATGATTTTCGTCCGGATTATTTAAAGATACGAGATTATATAGGAATGCTTGAACGCCGTCCGGTAATAGCGGCTTTTACGGCAACTGCTACGCCGGAAGTTAAAGATGATATTATTGCGCGTCTTGATCTGCATGCCCCCAGGGTTTTTATCCGCGGGTTTGATCGCCCGAATTTGTATTTTCTGGTGCAGTATAATATGAAAAGCAAAGACCGGTACGCTGAGATTCTCCGTATTATTTCCTCGCTTTCCGGATCGGGTATTGTATATGCTCTCAGCCGGAAAGAAACAGAAGTTATTGCCGGATATTTATGTGCTCACGGCATACCGACCATGAGTTATCATGCCGGTATGGACGGGGCGGCCCGTGATAAAATTCAAAATGATTTTATGGAAAATAAATTCAGGGTAATCGCCGCCACCATCGCTTTCGGGATGGGCGTGGATAAATCCGATATTAGATTTGTAATTCATTCCGGAATGCCGGGCAGTCTTGAAGGATACTATCAGGAAGCAGGACGCGCCGGCCGCGACGGTGAAAAAGCATACTGTGTGCTGCTGCACTCTGGAAAAGACGAGACAACACACAAATTTTTTCTAAGAAAAAGCCGCGAGGCCATGGAAGCTCAGGGAAAAGACCACTGGGAAATTACTCGGCTTTTGTCAGTTAAATATCACCGGCTCGGGAAAATTACCGAATATGCAGAAAAAATAAAGTGCCGCCGTCAAATGATTCTTGAATATTTCGGGGACCCGGAGGCCGGCCGACATAATGACAACTGCAGCGGCTGCGATGTGTGCCTGGGCTGGAAAAGGCGGATAAAAAAACATACACTCAAAATTCCCGAACCCTCCGGGCACGGGCTTATAAGCGCTACCATAAAAGAAACAGTGCGCCTTTATGAAGAAAAATTTGATGTGCAGAAAATCGCGAAAATGCGGGGTTTGAGCGCCGCTACTATTACCGGGCATTTAATCAGCTGGTATGAAGCGGGCGGCTGCCTTGCTGTTAATGACTTTGTTTCTGCAGATGAAGAAAAACAGATCGCCTGGGCATTTGAAAAAACCGGAATGGATAAACTGAAACCTGTTAAAGAATTATTGCCAAAAGAGATCAGCTATGAAAAAATCCGTTTCATGGCAATAAAGATACGCAGGGAAAAAGCCGGGCACCAGGAAATAAAAAGGCAGACCTATAATGTTGAACAGATTAGAAAGCGGTATCCGGGCGCCTATTTAAAATGGTCCGGAGAAGATGATGCTGAACTGATGAAAGAAGCATCCCGCGGAACAGCAGTGCATGATTTGGCAAGGATTTTTCAGAGAAACACCGGGGCCATTCGCTCCCGGCTTCGAAAACTGGGAATTGGAAAAAAACCTGATTCATCCGGTAAATAGCCGGCAAACAACCGGTTTTCAATTTTGGCAGTGTTTTATAGCGCGAATTTATTTATTTGATAAAATAATAGAAATAAATTTTCACAGAGGGGGCTAAACCGCATTGTATGGCATCTTCTGCCGATAAAGTCTGCTTTGCACTAAAGAAAAAAACCGTTCCCGTGTTTTATAAATAGCGTGTACCGTTTATTTTTTCAGATCATGGCTCCATTGATACTGAATTTTCAGATAAGCTATACTGTCTTCAAAAAACCGGCCAATCCTGTCGCCGGTATCATGCCTGCTTCGGGCATCGCCTTTCCACTTGCTCCATGAATAATACATCTGTGCGCCGATAAAAATGTGAAACGAGTCACAGGGCATAATATCAATCTCGGGAAAAATAACCGCGCTGCCGTATCTGGTTTTTTCGCTTTTATCATAAAGATACGGAATTGTATAAACCAGCTGCAGGGAAGCGGTGAGAAGAGCATCAAAAAATTTCCAGTCGTTTTTCAGGATAAATCCATGGAGCAGTCCTTCGCTGTAGCCTCCGATTTTATCAGTCAGCGCCTTGTAATAAAATTCTTCCATATATTTTTCATCATCGATTTTATTTGTATCCGGCCCGGCATCGGGATAATCTTTATAAAAACTGCGGTAAAAATAAGGTATCCATCTGCCGGTGTACTGAAAATTAAAATAAAAATCATCATTGCGGCCGTAATTAAAATCACTGCCCAGTACCCATCCCAGATTATGATTTCTGGTTTTGTAATCTGTCATTCTTTTATCCGCTGTTATGGTATAAGCAGTTTCCAGCCAGAAACTGAACCGATCGATATTGGCTTTTATATCAATCCCGACAACATCAAGACGTTTTTGCATTAAAACCAGTTCATCTACCCTGAAGGCATAATGGGGAGTAAAATTGGTATTTCGCATCTGTTCCTTGACAATATCCTTTAATGTCCTGCCGGTGCCGTATACCTCGGTTGCAGGTATGGAACTGCATTCATCAACCGCTTTGTCTATCGCCTGGTTCTTGAGATCAGCAGGCAGCGCTATTTCATATTTTTCCATTCTGATTACCGGCGTATAAAACGGATCGGGTTTGTTTATATATGTGAAAGAAAAATCCGCTGCCGGAGTATAAAAATTTAACCTTGAACCTGCCGTATATGTTTCCTGCGGAAAGGCGGGCAAGTCATACCTGATATTTTTGGGAAGAATGATGTTTTTCGCGGCCGAATTGACGCTGATCTCTGTTTTTTTTATATTTATGGACAGCGGATTTATCTGATTGATTACAGGAATGATGCTGTAGTCTATTTCCGCAGTCAGTTTCAGGTTGAGCTCCGATACCTGCTGTCTGTAAAATAATTCGGCAGGCAGTTCATCTTCTATATTATAAGGATTTTTATCGGCTCCGGCCGAAGGAATATAAACTGCTTCTGCAGAAAAAAAATCTGCCGGATAGATATTTAATGCCGCAGCCAGAACCGGCAGTTTTTCTGCATCAAGACCAAGTCTGTAATCTCTGGGATTTAATGTATCTATAACGTTCTGGCCGTCCGCACAGCCCCAGGAAAAAAGCTGGTAGCCGGCGCCGGTTTTGATTTTCCAGGGCGACCAGGAAATAAAATTTTCCAGGGGTTTGATGTTTTTAATACTGAAGTTGGTGGACAGATAAAGATCCAGCGCCCATCGGGAAACAATTTTCAGATTATTATTGATTACTTCGATACCCATTTCATTATTAAACCGGGGAGTGCGGATTTCCCCGGTAAAATTAAAATTATGCCGGGTCAGAGGCAGCGGGAAACCGGCAATATGATCCCCTGCCAGGCCGAGCCGGAATCCTAAAACGCCGGTGGAATTATGCTGATCAGTATCATTCCGGGCGCCTGCAGAATCAGCGGTAGAAGTATTTGATTCATTAAAAAGCGAGCTGTAATCTTCCTGCGGGAACAGACACCCCGCCAGGCTGATCATTAGAAGAATTCCGGAGCATACTCCGCATTTTATTCTTCGCCCGGTTTTGTGAAATAGTTTGAGAATGTCTATTAACGGGAAAAAGAAATCCATGGCTTTTATTTTTCAAGATTTTGTACAGTAAAGATTTTTTCGCTGATTCCGCTGTTAATCCGGACTTCATCAAGGCTGATCAGGGTTTTATGGATATCTTTATGATTATCCACTGCGGTTTTATGGGCGATTAGCACGCCGTTAATATTTTTTATCTCCAGAAATACGATGGTTTTTACCAGGCTCAAGCTCTTTTTATCATAGGCTTCTATCTTGTAAATAAAATAATCATCCCGGCTTACCCATTCCAGCGATTTGCCATAGGGCGCATTGGGGTCTTTGGATACAGCCTCAACAATAAAACATGGTTTCTGTTCGAATGTTCCGTCTTTGATATACGTATAATTCTGATCTTCAAAATTTCTGTCTTCCATATCATAAAAGTACAGGTCCGTACCCATAAATTTTCCATCCTTTCCCGAGGCTGCAATTTTTCTGACTTTTTTCAGAGCCGGAAGATATAACCGCTGTTCGTCATCGATATTTTTATGAGCAATCGTTAAAAAGCGTGTGCCTTTTACATCTGCCGGTTCGAGAAATTCAATAAAAGTATTTTTGCCCTCGCCTGTCTCTTGGCTGTACGATATTATTTTGCGGGTTTTTCTGGCTCCTGTTTTGTCAATTAAAATCATGGAGGCTGTGGAAAGGGCATCTTCGGATTTTTTAAGCGCGAAATGTTTTTTCATGATTTCATCGCCCTTCGGATCGCACCAGAGTAGCGCAAGCAGCAATGGTACGGCTGTAAAAAATACACGCCGTAGGCGGGGAAATTTGGCTGGGGAGTAATTGTTTTTCATTTTTTTATTCCTTTTAAATTAAATTTTTGGCTCTATAATTAATATCAGGGCCGGCAGAATGGTCAGGGTAAAAACAGCAGTGGTAATCATGGAGAGGGAAATTATCCAGCCCATATTGGCAATAACCGAATATTCGGAAAAAATCAGAACCAGAAACCCTGTTCCTACGGCCAGGGCATTGGACATAATGGGTTTTGCAGTTTCCCGGAGCGCCTGGGCTGCAGTTTTATTATAATCGGAAAATTTATTATACAGCTCCCGGAAACGGGAATAATAATGTATGGCATAATCAATTCCCACCCCCATGCCGACCGATGCGATAATAGATGTGCCGATATTAAGCGTAACTCCGCTAATCCACATTACGGCAAAATTGAGCAGTACAGCCAGTAATATCGGGATAGTGGTTAAAATACCGGCCGCAGGTGATTTAAACATAATGGACATGACCGCGAGAATCATGACCAGCAGCGCTGCCAGGCTTCTGGTCTGGCTCTGCACAATCAGTTCCGACATTTTATTCCGGACAAAATGATTGGTATATTTAACCTCAACATTGCCCGGAAACCCGGTTTTAATATACGGATATATTTCCGCAAGAAATATTTTAAGACTTTGCGTGTCTGTGCGTTTAAGTCTTACGCTTATACGGGCGCGTGAATATGCGCTGTCCGCCAGGCTGTCTATGCTGTTTCCTCCGCTCATTTCATATAGAAGCAGGTATTGCGCAATCTGATTTTGTCCGCTGATTTTCTCGCCTTCAACCATCTCGGTTTGCCCGGGTATTCTTTCGTAAGCGGCATTGTTGTCATGCATGACATAATTTATCCTCCGGATATAATCGGCAATGGAAAATGTATAACTGACCAGTTCCTGTTTTTCGCAGAATTTCTGAAAGTCCCAGATAGCCTGCAGAATTTCAGGCTGTTTGATTTTATCAGGCTCCCTGCCCTCTATAATTACATCCAGAGATACAACGCCCCCGAGATGCCGCTCAATTGCCCTGGTGTCTTTAACAAAAATATTATTGTCTTTAAAGTATTTAATCTGATCGGCTTCTACCTGCACGCGGAATATCCCGAGACCGGAAAAAACAAGCAGCGCAGCTGCCGAGACGATAATAAAATTTTTTTTGGCGATGACCAATGATGTAAACCTGTCGGTCAGATGATCCAGAAATGCATGGTGCCGCTCATGTGTTTCTGACTGTGCACTGCCGGGCGTTATTTCGGCATTGTTAAAAAATGACAAGGCGGCCGGTATAAAAAAAAGCGAAAAAATCATGGCAATCATTACGCCAAAGCCCAGGAAAAACCCCATGTTTTTAATGGAGGTACCCGGGGCAGTAAGCAGGGATATAAAACCAAGCGCTGT
>DNNS01000442.1 GCA_003497555.1 Spirochaetia bacterium | reverse complement strand
AGCCCAGTGTTTTGCGGCACAAAAGGTATTAGCGCCTTGTCATTTTTATCAGCACGGAGAATTTGATCGCTTCATGCCCGAGTTGTAATTCTCAATGAACTTCATCCCGGCGTACGTTGAGTCTATCATCGTAAAAAGACGCGGTATCTTCAAATGGGCGATAATGTATCCTATCTCCGACGATTCGCCAAGCGCAATATTCACTGCACCGGCGGGAAAAGTTGTCTCAGAGATGAGTTCATCGATACAAGCTGTAGTTGTCGACGGCTTTATTACGCAGGTGCATACGCTCCAGAATATTGGGCCAAGCTTGTATCCGTGATTGAAGAGCGAAAAATTTCATGCAAGAAAAGCTGCAACTGCCTCCGTCAGTTCATAAACAAGGTGATTGAATAATTTATTATTGTAATCAGGGATGCTTCCCGTATAATGCCGCATGTCCGCTGCCGGAAGCTCCGATTAGATAATTTTTTTTCTCATCAACATCCGCGTTTTTTTTTGCATATTCAACAGCTGAGACTATATCATTAACGACCAGATCGGAACCGGTTGCCGCGGGCTTGTTATTGGGTCCGTGAAAATCGGAGCGTATATAGATCCGTTTTTTATTTATATCTCCAATCCAGGTATGCAAGGCAACAAGCAGTGAAGCTTTTTTACCGTCAGGCGGATTAAAAAATATAGAGCACTGTATACTTCCGTCGGCTTTACTTATATATTTGAACGCTTGTCGCATAAATACTCCCCAAAAAATAGTAATCGTATGCCATAGTGGCGCATGTATGTTTCTTTGTATTTTTCTGAAAATACATTTAAATATCATGCTATTGTAATAAAATTTTATTGTTTTTCGTTGCCAAATTCTATTTTTGTTCAAATTCACATTTATCCGGCATTTGTTTATCCGGACATACAGCTTTTTTATATCTGCCCGGTGATATACCGGTAAGCTTCTTGAATACTTTATTGAAGTGAGCAAGATCATTGTAACCGGATTCAAAGCAGACCGAAATAATTGATTGGCCGGAGCTCTCCAGTATTTTTTTGCTCTTTTCAATCCGCAGTTGATTTAAATAGTGCGAAAATTTCATTCCGGTTGTGGAAATAAAATTTTTACTCAATGTTTTATAATTAATGCCAAATTTCATGGAAATATAATTCAGATTAATATTATCATGGTGGTTTTCGGAAATAAACTTTATTATGGCTGACATCTTGCTACCGGATTTTTCCTGATTATTATTAAAGGCGTGAATCAGGAGCAATATATCGATAATATAATTCCGCATTTTATATAAAGATACGGTATCTGTTTTTATCTCATGTAAAANNCAACCTTGATCCAACACCCCCAAGTTCAAATTCTGGCTATCGATAAAGGCGTAATTGCTCATGAATTTATCTTATCAGAAAAGTTAACACCGTGTTTTCTGCTTACTAAATCATGACCGATATTTTCAATCTGAATTTTTAAATAAATGTTTCGCGAAAAATCATAGAATATTTTTTCCCCGGAAAATATGTTCAAAATATTAAATTTACTGCATGCTTCTATGATTTCTCCCCCTAAAAATTCCCTGGAAAAGTGAAGGCAGCAAGCGTCGGAATTCCGGTTGTGTTCAAACCCATGAGCGGTATTTTTATTTATTAAAAGCAGGGAGGCATTATTCAAAGTATATGTCTGATCGCCTATTACAAATTTTTTATCTCCCTTCAAACAATAGCAGATTTCATACATATCGGTATGAGTGTGTCGGCTGGGTTTTGTGAATGCGTGCGGCGAGTTAAAACAGATAGCAAGATGGCTGGACTTGTATAAATTTTTCATTTATAATCGGATATCCCCGGATCGAATTATCTGAAAAGCATTATACATACATATCAGCCGGCATATCTAAAACAGCTTTTGGCGGTAGTATAATATCAATAAATTCCGTAATCTAATTATACAATTTTATTTTTACTCTCACTTTATTTCTTGGCATGTCTTGCTATAAAACAAATCTTCGACTTATATAATAAACGATATTTTACAATGAAATAATAATTTTATCAGATTGCCAGTGTTCCTTACCAATTGCCGCTGTTTCCTGTTTAAAAACTGGGACTTTCTAAGGCCAGTGTTCACATGTTAGTGTTCACAAATAAATAATTTAAGGGAACGATTTGCAATAATATTCTATTTTCCCGGCAGGATATTTTATTAAAAAGATTGACACCGTGATTGGTCGCCCGACACTGTTTGTGCAGCAAATTACATTCCGCCTCCGGACAGAAATAAATTTTTATCTGTTAAAAATATTAAAATTTGTTACACATGCATTATAGATTCTCGCATCATCAATTACTCCCTTAAACGTATCGCCGGATCTCGATATATACCTTGAATAATCAAGAGCTCCGATTTTGCCGTCGCCTCCGGAGGTGGTAATAGATGCATTGAGGCAGCCATTAATATAAATCTGCATTTTTCTTGAAATATAATCATAGGTTGCCGTAAGATGCGACCACGTATTTTCCGGTATGGCGCTGCCCTGAAGAATTATATTGCCATATGCATTTGCCTCATTGGCATCGGAATCATTTATTAAGAATTCTGCCTTCAGGCCGTTTAACCTGAGCTGATATTTAATTCCGTCAATAATCAGCGCGCGCAAGCCGGTATTTAGCGGTTTTACCCAGGCTGAAAGTGTAATCTGTTCAGTAATATTCAGACTGACGTCATTTGTAATTGCAATATAATCATCTAC
>DNNS01000013.1 GCA_003497555.1 Spirochaetia bacterium | reverse complement strand
ACTCACACGATGTGCGGCAACGAAGTAGATGACGTTAGCGTCAAACGGCTATTTTCCAGGGAGAGGTATTTTTTTTATGCACACAAAGCGCGTGCGCGAAGAATAAGTAGGATGAGCGGTTATTGAAACCTGCAGCGCATTACTTGCGGTTTTTTCATCACAAAAATATTCAATCTGATGTGAAAAAAAACGTTTTTTAAAAATACTTTTTTCAGATCTGTCCGGATATTCAAGAACAAATTCCAAATCCGCAGGCTCTGTTAATGTCAGAAAAAATTTGATTCCTCCGGGTACGGATTCTGCTTTTAAATCAAGCATATCGGTCCCCATCCAGTAATACTGGGCGCCGCCTGCCTCACTGATAAAAACCATACCGAATCTACGGTGTACGGCAATACCAAGAGGCCGGTCAAATTGCCGATCTTTATTTCCGCAGGATCCAAAAGATGTTATATACTCCAGTTTGCGGCTGTATTTATGAATTTTACATATTACAGGGTCAGGCGTATATATCTGACTGTAATAGTCACAGTCAATATATTGTATTTTTCCTGCGGACGGAACCGATAATTGAATTTTCCCGTCAAGCGAAAATTTGGCAATGGCTCTGCCTCCGCCGGTTACGGCAAACAAGGCATTTTCCCGGTAAAAATTCCATTTGTCTTCGGCCAGGATACAAGCCAGGGCAAGCGGTTTTTCCGTAACAATGGTTTTAACCGGCATATTTACGGAAAAATCATAAAGTACAATTTTATCTGCATCCGTATCGCTGATCGCCAGCAGATTATCTCCGGCTATTTCCACACTGAAAGGAGAAATAAATCCCCTGATTTCACGCCTGAGATGGAGACTGCCTTCGGACAGCTCAAGATGCAGAACTCTGGAATTGCCGGTATCGGCAATAAAAATATTGCCTCTGCTGTCAGCTGCTACATCCGAAGGCGCGGCAAGCAAATTTTGGGGAAAAAAAACGGAGTAACGGGCAAGTTTATACATGGAAGTGTTAAAAATCATGTCCGGAATTCCGCTGTCTATTCCAAGGGCGGTTACCAGTATATCATCCTCCGGACCTGGTAAATCAGTTGCTACAAACCTGGTTACTGCCAGACCGGCAGGTTTTTTAAAAGCAAGCCCCGGCAGAAAAAGCTGTAAGTGCGCAGAATTAACTCTTTGTATTCCCCAATTGTGGCCCCAGGGCGGAAAAACCAGCGTGGTTTCAGAAGATAATTTATCCGATAAAAAAAAAAGAAATAACAGACAAATTAACATGAGTATTTTCCCGAAAAGCTTCACAAATTTATTCTTTTATAAAAAAACGAAAACAGGAATTTGTGAGATAAATATTTCCACCTTAAAGCTAAAAACCGGGACTTTTTAAGACTTCAATAAATCCTGCGGATTTATTGAAGCGGTATTCCGGTGTACTCCTTTTAAATTATCAATCTGAATTTTTCGGGTATTCAAATGCTTCCGGGAAAATTTGCTTTTCTGCTGCTGCTGTGATAAAATTATATATATTATCAGAAAGGGAGTTTTTATGAAAAAATCAAATATCCGTATTATCTGCCTGTTATTAATTATAAACATTATTTCACTGCCGGCCAGCCAGGTTGATCTGGGTTATTTTGATTTCCGTTTTTTTTCAACGCCTGATGAAATAAAAAAACTCATACTCGATACCAAACTTGCAGACAGCGAGGCAAAAATAACCGACAGTACCAGAGAAATTTTTTCCATGCTCTATTTAAAACAAAACCTGGTTTATTTCGACCGGCCGACCAGTCTTTTTTTCCATCTGACCTTTACTGATAAAATAGTACAGCTTAAAGAGCATCATAAAGATAAAATGTATCATCTCACCAGCAACGATAAAAATTCCTTTCGTCTTCTTACCGTGGCTAAAAACTCCAGCGAAAAAAACAAAGACTGGCAATACGAGTTTATTTTTTATAAAAACGAATTAGCCGGAATTATCCTGAGCTTCACCGGGGCAGAATCCAAAGGCGATTTTATTCCTGTTACCGATGCTTATTTTAACGCCTGTCTGAATAAAATTTCGGAAAAATACGGAGCGCCTGCGGTAAAGCGCGCTCTTAATTACAGTAAACTTACAACCATAAATTACCTGACCTGGGAAAGCTCGCGTTCCCTGCAGACCCCACAGAAAAATGCTGTCTATTCCACCCAGCTGGTTGTTACCTATACCACTTACAGCGGGCAATGCTGCAACCTGCAGATCTGTTATCTTAGTACTGATTTCTGGATGGCAATTAAAAACCGGATGAAAAACGGCGATTATATCGGGGTATCAGAATCCGAATTAATCGATTTTTAATAAAATTCCGGACTTTTATCCGCCAGTCAACATCAGAAAAAATTATTCATCCCGATTTTTTTTTCAATGACTGAATCATTTCCTGACTGTATAACTGAAAAAAAAAAACTTGCAATTCCGTTTCCCGGAGGGTTTACCCTTGCATCCGGGGAAAAATTATTTCATATTGATATTGCCTATGAAACCTGGGGAACGCTTAATGCCCAAAAAGACAATGCCATACTGATAATTCATGCCCTCACCGGCGATGCCCATGCTGCCGGCAGATATAACGGCGATGATGAAGAACCCGGCTGGTGGGATCATCTGATCGGACCGGGAAAATCCATTGATACTGAAAAATATTTTGTTATCTGCTCTAATAACCTGGGAGGCTGCAAGGGCAGCACCGGACCTCTTTCCATAAATCCGGTATCCGGCAGGATTTTCGGGGCCGATTTTCCGGAAATAAATATTACCGATATGGTTAATGTGCAGAAAATGTTATTGGATTTTTTCGGTATTGCCAGACTGCATGCGGTGATCGGCGGTTCCATGGGCGGCATGATAGCCCTGGAGTGGAGCCTGCGTTTTCCATCCATGGTAAAAAAATGCATCCCGGTTGCTGCCGCCCTGCAGCTTTCTCCCCAGGCGCTTGCTTTTGACATAGTGGGCCGCGATCTTATTACTGAAGACCAGCATTGGCATAAAGGCGCATATCATGAATATAATGAAATTCCCCAGAACGGGCTGGCCCAGGCCAGAAAAATCGGCCATATTACCTATCTTTCTTCTAAAACCATGTCCAATAAATTCGGCCGGGAAATACGGCAAAACTGGATACGTAAAGACCGCCATAAATTCCATACGGATTTTCAGGTAGAATCATATCTGGAGCATCAGGGAAATAAATTCACCGGCAGGTTCGATGCCAACTCATATTTATATATCACCCTGGCAATGGATAAATTCGATCTGGAAAAAAACGCCTGCAGCCGCTTTGCGGCCGGCCAAAGCGAATTCCTCATTCTTTCCATTACCTCCGACTGGCTTTTTCCCCCGGAACAGCAGCTGGAAATTACCAGGATTCTGCTTAAAGCCCGCAGGCATGTTTCCTATGTTTCCATAGAATCAGATTACGGGCATGATGCTTTTTTAATTGAAAATGAAAGTCTTTCCAAAAGCATCTCGGCCTTTTTAAATGCCGACTGTACAGCCGGTAAAGAAATTCCCCAATGCCGTAAATGCACCGGGACTTTGGCTGCCGATGATTATGGCCGCATCAGTTCCTTTATCAATTCCGGTGAAAAGGTAATAGACATCGGCTGCGGCGACGGCAGTATGCTCTGCCGACTGCGCCTTGAAAAAAACATCTCTCCGCTTGGTATAGATATTTCCATAGAAAAAATAATTGAATGTCTGAAACGGGGCATTCCCTGCCTGCATCTTGACGCCGATATCGGGCTCGATGTTATTGCCAACGATGCTTTTGATACGGCGGTTACGCATAACA
>DNNS01000053.1 GCA_003497555.1 Spirochaetia bacterium | reverse complement strand
TAATCATGCAGAATAAGTTTTTGTTTTTTGGGGAGGAAATAATTTTTTATCCTGACAAAGCGTTTTTACGGGGGAAAATTTTTCCAGCTGAAAGCTGTCTGCATTGCTTAGGAATGATGATATGCTGATAAGAATAATATCTGCATGCCGGATGTTGATTGTTTTATTGCTGACTGCCGCTTTTTTGCATGCCTGGTATGCAGATTGGGCTTTTCGGCAAAGCATTTCCAATCTGCGCGCTTCCGGAGGAGATCTGACTAATTTCCCGCTTGCGATTGTAATATCAAACCATAAATATCTGCAGTATCTTGCATCCAGCAACGGGAATGACATTATGTTTACGGATCTAGATGACAATAAATTAGCGCATGAAATTGAATATTTTAACCAAAGCACCGGAACCCTTCACGCCTGGGTTAACATACCGGTACTTGATTCTTCCGAAGACAGGTCAAATGCCGTATATATGTATTATGATATATCCCAAAGCGGATCTCAGCAGAATCCGGCAGGCGTATGGCAGATAGGTGAATATCTGGGAGTCTATCATCTCGGCGGGAATTCGAATGACTCAAGCGTTAACAGCAATCATCCTTCAGGTGCAACCGGAATCAAGCAGACAAACGGTATGATCGGCCAGGCATATGAATTCAACAACGGATATATTGAATATCCGTATAATTCATGTCTTAATACGGGTACTGCTGTTACAATATCTGCCTGGGTTCAGCTCAAATCGCTGGGAATGTATCATACCTTTATTTCCAGGCATAGAGGTGCAGTGAATAATAACTATTATTTCATGGTTTATAATTCCGACAAAGCGCTGGGAGCAGTATATAATACCGGAACACAATATTATATTTACGGGCAGTCTGCCTTTCAGGCTGCAGATCTTAATACCTGGATTTATCTTGTGTATACCGATGATGGAAATAACCGTCATATTTATTCAAACGGAGTGTACTTTGATGGAACAACCGGTGGAGCAAATCCCCATACTATCGGTACCGACAGCGAAGAACTCACTATAGGCAGCGACTCTGATGCCGGCCGCGGTAGAAGAATGTACGGAGTGCTGGATGAAGTGCGTATAGAAAAAACAGCACGTTCTTCCGGGTGGATCATTACTTCCTACAGCAATCAGGCAAATCCGACAGCATTCCGCAGCCTGGGCGCTTATGAATCCGGAAGCCGTGGCATTCAGATCGGAGGCACTGTATCGGGAGATATCAGCAGTGGTGTATTTATCAGGATTACAGGCGCTGTTAACTACCAGACCAATACAGACGGTGTCGGTAACTGGAGCGCTTATGTTCCTGCGGATGTTTCTTGTATAATTACCATAGAATCAAACGGATATATTTCCGTACCATCTTCCTATACTGCCAGTCCAGCAAGTACAACCCTGACATATAATTTTACACTCTCTAAAGGCTATACTATTTCCGGTCAGGTACTTGACAAGACCAGCTCAGGACTAAACGGCATTACTGTAAAGCTTTCAGGCAGCATGTCAGGAACTACGGTAAGCGGAAACAGCGGTGGCTTTTCTTTTGCAGTTTCCAACGGAGAATATTATCTTGACGCCAACGGAAACGGATATCAGAATATAGCGGCTCCTTCCAGAATAAGCATTCTTAACAGCGACAGCACAGCAAATATTATTCGGCTTGTTGGTATTTATTCATTGTCGGGGACAGTATATGAACGCATTACAGGCGTTAACAGCAGAATCGCAAAACATACATGGGTGCAGCTTGAAGGTGACAGCACAGCATCAAATAAAACCGGAGATAATGGGTCTTTTTGTTTTCTTGTTCCTGAAGGGATATATTATCTTTCTGCGCTATCCAACGGTTATCTTTCCAATCCGGAGAAAAAATTGTTTGTGGTGCATTCTGCAATTTCAAATATTACTTTTACACTGGAAAAATTTATTTTCTTTGTATCCGGAAATATCAGGGATCGCTATGGAGACCCCTATAAAGATGTACCTGTTATGCTGGATGATAATTATAATAATATAGAATATACGGATAACAACGGACATTATTCCTTTACTGTATATAGCGGAGAGCATGTAATTACTGTCAGTAATTCCGGTTACAGACTTGAATTTGCAAGTACCAATTTACAGATTAAAAATACAAACTGTACTGATGTGAATTTTACAATATTGGGCAGTGCAATTCCAGAGCAGAATAATCCGGTTAATTTTCAAATTCCGCGTATTATTTATCTGAACCATGAGCAGAAAATACCTGCGGCCATTTATATAAGCGAAAAGGGTATACATGAGTGCCGTATCGGCATTTATTCTCTTGACGGCCAGCGGTTAGAAACAATATTTAAAGGTAAACTTCAGCAGGGATTTTATCCGCTCTCTGTTCAGAATCCCGGAAAACTGCCTAAAGGCATATATATTTTTATGGTTCAAATTCAAAAAGATAATGTCTGGAAACGTTATTGTCAGATTATATCAGTGATCAGATAAAAAATTTACAAGGAGCCGTCATGTCAACAACGACACCCGGAACGATGAAAATAAGCACTCAGCGACGAACACTAATAACCCACT
>DNNS01000103.1 GCA_003497555.1 Spirochaetia bacterium | reverse complement strand
CCCAAGAAATAAATTTGCACCAGGGCGCGATTGACATTTTTTCTTAATCGCAATACAATATCTCACTCTATTAGTTGATTATGAATTCTTCTATAAATAAAATAATAATTATTTTTATTGCTTTTTTGGCCTTTTTCACCGGTTCCTGCTCCAATGAACTTACCATTAAACCAAAAATTGAAGCAGGTTTTCTTACCAACAGTACTCTTGAAGACCTGATAATAAGTAATTTTGTAACTGAAGAACTGAAATTGGGCAGTAAACGCTGGCAGCTTTCCGCCAAATTAGCGCGCATCTACCGCAGTGAAAACCGGATAGAAATTGAAAATTTGAACCTGGAGACTTACAGCAGCCGCGGCAAAACCACTTCTTCAATTCTCAGCGATCTTGGTATTCTTTATACTACTTCCAGAAATGTTGAATTAATATCAAATGTTGTTATTAAATCATCAAATGGTACTGTACTTAAAGGCGATAAATTTTTCTGGAACAATACTTCTGAAGAACTTTCCACCAGAGAACCGGCTGATATAATCAGGGCTAACGGTGATATTATGCACGCCAAAAACGGCCTGCTGGCGGATAAAGCGCTTGAAAAAATCACTCTGCACAGAGTTAAAGGCAGAGCAGCATCTGATGAAATACATTATTGATATATTTATTCTGCTGCAGCTGCTGCCATCTGCCGATATATTTTATTCGGCTGACCGGGTTATATACAACAATAAAACCGAAATAATAGAACTTATCGGGAACGCGGTATTACGCGAGGGCATTAACCGCATGCAGGCCGTAAAAATATTTTATAATAAAAAAAATAAAACAGCCGAGGGTTTTAAAAAAGTAGTTTTAATTAATACCCGCGATCAGGCAAAAATCAGCGGAGATTATATTTTTTACGACAGCTCCAACCGTTTTGCCCGTATGGATAACCGTCCGGTACTTTATAGTGAAAAAGACAGTTTGTCCGTCTGCGGAGATGTTATGTACCGATATTTTGACAGTAATACCAGCGGCGCTTACAGTAATGTATACATCCGTCATGATGACGGCACTAATATTACCGAGGGTTTCGGCGATACCGGAATTTTTTTTGAATCGAAATCATATGCCCGGCTTAATAATCACTGCCGTATTCTGCGTACCAATCTGGCCGCCGCAGGGGATTATACGGAATTATTTCTTGATCGAAAAAACATCATCATGAGCGGCGATGCTGTAATTTCCAACTTTGAAAAAGACAATACCAATATAATACAGGCGCTGTATGTATTATACGATTATGCCGAAAACCGCCGTCATTTCTACTGTTACACCAACGTATCAATTTTAAATATCAAAGAAGATCTGGAAACAAAATCCGCTTATGCCTTCTGCAACACCGAAACCGGGTATACATGGCTAAGCGGAAAACCTGTCATGAATAATCGCCGTGAAAATATAGTAACCGCTTCCGAAAGCATGGAGCGTTTCGGCAGGGAAAATGTACTTTACGCCAAGGGCAATGTCACTGTTACCGGAACCGATAAAAATGCATTTTCTGATTTTGCCGTTTACCATGGAGATGATAAAAAAATTATATTATCCGGGAATCCCGGAGTAAGCAGGGATAACAATACTTTTCTGGCTGAAACCATTGAAATGGATATTGCATCCGGCCGAACCGTATTCTATAATCAAATCACAGGAGCTTTATTTCCCTGAATATATGCATACTCTTCTTATAGAAAATATTACCAAAATATACGGCAAACGCACCGTTGTTGACAATGTTTCATTTCATGTCAACCAGGGAGAGNNCCTGCTGGGGCCCAACGGCGCCGGTAAAACCACCAGTTTTTATACAGCAGTGGGACTCATTAAACCTACAGAGGGGCTTATATATTTTTGCGGAGAAAATATTAAAAATGCCCCCATGTATGAACGCGCCCGGCTTGGTCTGGGCTATCTTCCGCAGGATGATTCCGTATTCAGAAAACTTACGGTTGAACAGAATCTTGAAGCTATTCTTGAAACCATGGATCTCGGGCCGGCAGAAAGAAAAACCAGGCGGGAACAGCTGCTGGAAGAACTGAATATTACCCATGTGGCCAGACAATACGGATATACCCTTTCCGGGGGTGAACGCAGGCGAACGGAAATCGCCAGGGCCCTGGTTACCAATCCTAAAATTCTTTTGCTTGATGAACCATTTGCCGGAGTAGATCCGATTGCCGTAAAAGATATTCAGAACATTATTGAAAAACTTAAAAACAAAAATATAGGTATATTGATTACAGATCATAATGTGCGCGAAACCCTTAAAATCGTATCCCGCGCCTATATAATGAATTTAGGGAAAATTTTAATTAAAGGCACTGCCCGGGAATTAATCAATGACCGCAAGGCAAGGGAGATATATCTTGGCGAAGATTTTACCATGTAAATCCGCGTCATCCATTAATTTCATGTATTATCTCAGATTAAATAATTTTACGGGCATAAACTGACATGCAGCAGAGATTTTCTCTCGAACCGCGCCTACAGCAAAAACTTGCGCTCACACCGGCGCTTATGCAGTCGCTTAAAGTGCTGCAGCTTTCCAATCTGGAACTGGCTGATTATCTTGCCCATGAAATTTCCGAAAATCCGTTTCTGGAAGAAACCGCTTCCCGGGGGGTGCGTATCGATGAAAACCGCCTGATTAAAAATGACGAACAGCAGCATAAAATGGAATATCTTGAAGAATCAAGCGATCCGGGCGCCTATCTTAATTACCGCAAAAATGATGAAAACGGCAAAACATCCGTGATCGAAAAAACCGCTTCCCGTCCGCCTTCCCTGTCTGAACATCTGCTCGGACAGCTCTCTCTGCTTTATCCCGAGGACTCTGCCGAATACAGCGCCGGCGAACTAATTATCGGCTCACTGGATACAGACGGTTTTTTTACAGCTCAGGCCCGGGAAGCGGTAAATAATGAAATAAATAATCCGGCAAGGCTTGACAACGTACTGGAGCAGATAAAAAAATTTCATCCCCCGGGAATAGCTTCGGAAAATATACAGGAATGCCTTATCCGCCAGCTGGAAGAAGCGGGAGGAGCATCTTCTTTCGGCCTTTTAGAACTGGTAAAAAATAGTTTTGACGATCTGCGCAGGAAAAAAATCCGTGAACTTGCCGTCCGTTATGACGTTCCTGAAGAAGCCGTGATTAATGCAGCCCAGATTATTTCCCATCTCGAGCCCAAGCCGGCCCGTAATTTTACCGGCAGCGACAACCGCGAAATAATTCCGGAAATCATTGTCCGGGCCAATGCCCAGGGCGAGTTTGATATAATTATAGACAATGAAATTATTCCGCGCATTGTTTTTAATGATACGTACCGCCGTTTTAAAAAACTGGAAAGCAACGAGGAATTCAGTAAATTTATCAGAGAAAAAGAAGGCCGCGCTCATAATTTAATGAGCAGCATACGTTACCGGCGCCAGAATTTAAAAAAAATTGCCTCAGCCCTGCTTGAAAAACAGATTGACTTTTTCCGAAACGGCCCCAAGGCGCTGAAACCCCAAACCCTTACCGCCATGGCGGATAAACTCGGCCTGAACGAGGGAACGCTTTCCCGGCTGGCTAATTCCAAATATATTCAGACTTCCTGGGGCGTTTTCCCGCTGCGCTACTTTTTTACTTCATCAGTTACCGGCGAGCAGGGGGCTGTTTCTTCGCGCAATGTTAAAGAACTGATCAGGGAAATAATAAGTGAATACGATGAAGGCAAAAAATTAAGCGACCGGAAAATTGTGGAAATACTTAATAAAAAAGGAATTTCCGTAGCGCGGCGCACAGTTGCCAAATACCGCAACAATATTAACATACTATCGAGCTTCAACAGATAGGGGAATCACATGCCGATTATCAATATCAGCGAAGGCGTTAAAATATACCGGAATAATAAATTTTCCATACTGTTCGGGGCGCCGCCGGAAATAATAAAATTTATCATGCTTAAGGGTATTGAGTTTCCGGAATATATCTGTCTGCCTGATACAATATATCACAGGGGTCAGCTGCAGAACTGTACGGAGTTTCCGCTTTACTATTATCTTTTTATTCTGAATAAAATAAAGGAAAACCGTCGGCTTTGCATATTCGGAGACGCAGGTGCCGTAGCAAGAAACCGCGAACTGCTGCGCCTCACCCTGCTTGGGCCCACGCCGGAAGAATATAAGGCCCTGGGGAAAAGCCCCTGGCATGATCTGTTATACAAAGAGTCAAGACTGATTGCCCTGAAAAACCAGGCAGGTTCAGAAATGACCATTGACGAACTTGTTAATTTCTGTTCCTTTAAAAATTCAGTATTTGAAACGCCTGATTTTAAAGTACTGCATAAAGACCGGAACATTTATGAAATTGACGGAAATATTATTGATATCAATATCTGCGGCGAACAGATTCCCCCCTATACATTGCGTACGGATTACGTTCCGCTGGGTGCAGCCAAATTCGGAGTGGATGTGATCGGCGGGGGCAGCGGCTTTACGCCTGAAATGCCGTGCTCTGCACTGCTGCTGAATTATAATTCCGATTATATGCTGCTTGACTGCCCGCCTTATCTGGACAGTCATCTCATGGCCCGTGGAATTTCCCGCCAGCAGATTAAATCGGTTTTTATTTCGCATATTCACGACGATCACTGCAATATTTTTCCGCTGGTCTTTTTTAACAGCAAGCTGAAATTTCTCGGCACCAGGGAAATTTACTGGATGACCCTGAAAAAATTATCGCTGATGACCGGGCATGCAATTGATGAATTTTATTCATATTTTGATTTTATTGAGCTTATACCCTATCAGGATAATCCCTTTTACGGCATTAATATACGTCCGCATTACACTGTACACTCCATTCCCACCACAGGGGCAATTTTTAAAATGAGCGACAGTTCAGGCGAAGCGTCTTTGGCTTTTATCGGCGATAATAAATCCTTAGCCGAAATAAAAAAACTTGCTGGTGCTCATCCGGAATTTCAGAAAAAATACGAATACCTTAAAAGCCTTTACGAAGAGCGGTTCGGACTTCTGTTTCCCGACGGCGGCATGGGACTACTGCACGGCAATCCGCAGGATTCCATAAATTCCACGGCGGATCGGATAATTTTCATGCATCTGGAAAAACTTCCCGGAGAATTCGACAGCACTTTTTCCACTGCCCGAGCCGGTAAACGCTATATTCTTAAAGAAAGCCAAAATACGTCCTATATTATTAATACCATGAAAATTTTAAATTACAGCTTTCCCGGCATCAGCAGCGAATGGATTACCACTCTAATGAACAATATTCAGATCGTGATGTATAATGCCGGAGATGTAATCATGAAACAGAATGAGCCCACGCGCGGCAAGGTTNNATATTATCGGCGAACTCGCGGTTGTCTGGCAGGTAGAAACCCGCAGTGCGTCAATTGTGGCCAAAACGCCCATTACCCTCTGTTCCATTGACGAATCTCTTTTTTATTCATTCCTGACCGGCGAAAAACGCATTGATAACCTTAAAGCCATGCTTGTGATCAGAAAAGAACTGGAGCAGTTTGAACCGTTTTATTCTTTTTGTGACTCGGTAAATGAAACAATTGTACGCAGTTCACAGCGGGAAATATTCAGCGCCGGGCAGTTTTTAAAAAAAGCAGATAATGACAGTAATGATTTTTTTATTGTTCTTACCGGCATGATTCTACTGAAAAATGAAGGCTTTACGGAAAATCTGCTCCCGGGCGGTATGTTCGGAGATTTCGGAGTATTAAGCGGTAAATTTAAAAAAGCGGAAATATCCGCATCTGAAGAAAGCGCAGTACTGCGTATTCCCGGTGAAAATAAAAACCGTATAATTAAATCCATTCCGCCGCTGCAGTTTTATATCAATCAGCTTGAAAATAAACCTGAAATCAGCCGGGTTTAGCAGCCAAAAATAAATATCAGAATTGTTTCATTTTTTTTAACTCGTTTTTCTTTTAGCATTTTTCAATATTTCTTTATATAGTTAAAATATCAGAGGTATTATTTACAATTTTTTTATAACCGTGCTACCTGATTTGAAACCATGACAGGATGT
>DNNS01000450.1 GCA_003497555.1 Spirochaetia bacterium | reverse complement strand
ATTGAGGCAGGACCAATACCCCACCGCCCTCTTAGAGGGCAATGGGAATATTTTTTGTCTGACAACGCCAGCTTATAATGCTGTTTTCTGGAAGCCTCGGCGCGTTTCGCGTCCGTCTTGCGAACAGAAAACAGCATTATATACTGGTGTAGTCTCTTATAAATAAATTTTCTAGGGAGAAAAAAATGGAAACTTTTAAAACTCTTTTTTTAATCATGTCAGCAGCAGCACTCTTTTCCTGTGCTGCAAAAAAAAGTAAAATCATCACTCTGAATTACATGAATCCGGAATCAAGCCCCAACCAGCTTGTAATTATGCAGAAAATCATCAGCCGCTTTGAAAAAACGCATCCCGGAATAAAAATCAACGTTATAACCGGAGTGCGCACGGAAAAAATATATTCCACCATTGCATCCGGCAGCGGGCTTGATGTTTTTTACGGCTATGAAAATATTCTGGATTACTATGAACGTAATGCCATAATAAGCCTCAATCCCTATATTGAAAAGTTCGGGTTTAACCAAGACGAATATTTTCCGATTTCCATTCAAATGGTTTCAAAAAACCATAAAATTTTAGGTTTGCCCATACAGCTTAAAACCGATTGTATCGGCTATAACAAAACACTGCTTGAAAAATCCGGTCTCCCTCTGCCGCCGCTGTCATGGCATATGGATGAATTCGAAAATTATATTAAAAAATTATACGCTGCCCAGAAAGCCAATGCCGACAAGTATAATAAAATTTATCCTATCACAGGAATTCCCATGCCCCGGCATATCATGACACCTCAGATCATTGATGAAATCAGCGGCAAGCTCAACACATCTGAAAAAATAAAAAAAGAACTTTTAGCCAAATTAATCCAGGAACAGCGGATATGGTCATATCTTCCGCCGCGCACGGAAACAAGGGAACTGGCCTCAACCGCCGGAGCCAGCGGCACAACAGCCATCTTTTCCATGCAGAGAGCTTTTTTACAGTATGCTCCGGCCTGGACTCTGATTGATCTCGGGAAAATCCGCGATTTTGACTGGGACGTGACCGAAGGCATATACTGGAAAGATAATGAAATCGTCCCGGTAAGCGACGCTTATTTGTCTATTGCCGCTATTTCCAAATATCCCGAAATCGCCTATAAGTTCATCAAATTTTACGCTTCCCAGTCCGGAGCCGGATATTTTGCAGCATCTAAAAACGGCATGTCTGCGCATATTGCTTCTACCAAAAAATTTTTTATTGCCCCTCCTGCCAATATCAATACCTATATCACGATTGTAGAAACCAGAAAAATGCTTAATACCAGGCCGCCGCTTAAAAACTGGATACAATTCCAGAAAACCTTTGAAGGTACATCTTACGGAGAAGAATTTTATACCGGCAAGGTTTCTGCGCAAAAATACATGGAGGAATATTATAAAACTTCCTCCGGAATTTTAGAGCCTTTTATCAGGGAATAATCAGTTACTTCTGTTTTAATATATCAGCATAGTGATCCGAAGGGAGTGCGCATGAAACAATATAAAAAACACGATTTTCTGAAAGTGCTTGACGGTATTTTAGACGCTGCCGCCAAAGGTACTGATGGCAGGGGGCTTATTCATCTAAATAATGAAACCGACGAAAAAGATCAGGGCTGGTTTATTTTAGCCGGCGCTGTGAGATCTTCCTGCTGCGGCTCTGTTTACCGCGGCGGAAACCTTTACGATCAAATGGCAGCATGGACTGAAGGAATCGCAGATACCGATGACCCCAAAAGCGCATGGTCTACCTTTGCCCTGCTCTACTCCCTGCATTTAACCGGCGGCAAAGACGGCGCCTTTTACCGGGGCTTGCCGGAAAATATCCGAAGGCTGGCGGAAAAATTTATTCTGCAGATTGATATGAAATATCTGCGCGCCGCATCAAAAAATTATAATGCTGCTGCCGGACTTATAAACAAGCTGCGCCTTAATCTTGGATATATCAGCGAATCCGCCTGCGAAAAAGATCCGGAAGATGATATAGAAACCATGTTAAACGGTTATCTGGCCGACGGATTTTTTAACGATGATGATGTGCGCGGCGATCAAAACGATCGGCGGATAGACGGCTACAGCGCGGAAATTATCGGACTACTCATGCATTACGATGAAATTACCAACGGCCGTACCAGGCATCATCAGAAAATTTTTAATATTCTGAAGGATTTTGTCCGTTCCAATGTGTGGTTTATTGATAAAAACGGCGAATATGCCAAATGGGGAAGATCCCTGCGCGGCGCTTCCGATGCCAAGAAATCGTTTCTCTGGGAATATGCCGCACTGAACCGCCTGACCGATAATCCTGCGCAGGCCAAGCGCGTTTCTTCAATGATGTTTGATTTTTTTCTGAAATACGGCATTAATAAAAAAAATATGCTTGTTTCCAGGGATAAAGGACAAAATACCGGAATGTGGGATGAATATACAACATCGATACAGGCTTCAGGCTACGCTGCCTACGGGTTATCCATGGCAGTGCGTTACTGCAGCGACAGCATCAGCATGTCGGATTCTTTGCCTTCGGAAAACGGCAGTTTTGTGCGCTATTTTCCCGGTTCGGCGTTTATTACCGGAAATTCCTGCAAGAGTTCCATTCATTATACGGTTTGTCTCCAGAACCGCCTGACCAAACTCATGTATTTATGGCATAACCGGATCACCGGAGAAAATGATTATTACGCCGATATGTGCGCCAAATATCTTCCCCTGCCTTATTTTGGAAAAAACATACCGCAGCCCTATGCGTCGGAAAATTATCCTTTTATACCGGTACTGCATCTGCCGGAAAAAATTCTTTATCCTAAAAATATTTTACCCTCGGCCTGGGAGCTGATCTCGTGCAGCGAACAATCAGTGATTGTTCGGCTGCGTTTCGGCTACGCACTGAGCAGGCAATTTACCGCAGCCGGCGACGCGGAATGTGAAACAATAATTGAATATTCCGCAAGCCGGATTCGTTTTGAAACTTCCGTACAAAAATGCCCGCCAAACGCCCAAATTCGTATTTATTTTTACGGACCTGCTAAAAAACTGAAAATCAGGGACAATAAAATTATTATTAAAGGCACAAAGGCTGCTTATGAGTTTTCAGGGCATAACCAGCCGGAAATTAGTTTTGACGATAAAACACAGCTTTCAATCTACG
>DNNS01000160.1 GCA_003497555.1 Spirochaetia bacterium | reverse complement strand
ATTAAAGATAAAAAAAATCAGGTTGAGGAATTCGTTCAGGAAAATTCATTCATCACCAGAGAAAGCAATCCTGCAGGCGATGCTCCGCTGCGCACCAAAAAGGCCGATGCTTAATTACAGGCTGCGCTTTTGACTGAAAATGTTCAAAATATTTTTATTGCCTGCACCATTATTAATACCGGTCTGGTACTGCTGTGCTGCGCTGTATTCATCCTTTTATGCCTGGCTGTCATTTTTTTTATAAAAAAAACCGCCAAAGCGCTTGTCCCCGGGCTGGAAAATATCAGCACGCATCTTGAAATAATTACCAAAAGACTTGCTGAGGAATCCGGAGCTTACAAGAGCATATCTGAACGTCTTGCCTGGAATCTCAATAAAACCGTTGATCTGTACGAAAAAGACCTGCTGCCGGCGATAGGCAAAGTATCTGCAATTTTCAGAATTCTATCCGGATGGCTGCGAAAAAAATAATTTTTAATCCGATTTAATATGCCTTTTCTTGTAAAAAAAAATATTTCCGGGCTGCTTGCAGCAGCCGTACAAAAACTGGTAAAAAATAATATATTTTCTCCGCAGGTATCCGATAAAACCGTACCGGTAGAATATCCTCTGCCTGAATTCGGAGATTATGCTTCACCGCTTCCCATGCAGCTGGCGTCCGTTCTGCGTCAAGCTCCCCTGAAAATCGCCGAAACTATCAACAATAACCTCGATAAAAACGGAATTATCTGCCAGGCGGAGTGTGTAAAACCGGGTTACATTAACATGCGCCTTAATCCTGATGCCTTTACAACTGCCATAATTGATTTAGCGTCAGAAGATTTTTTCCGCGGACCCTACACTAATAAACCCGAATCCATACTGCTGGAGTTTGTTTCCGCCAATCCTACCGGTCCGCTGCATATCGGACACGGCCGCTGGGCCGCCATTGGAGATATACTTGGTAATATTCTGTCTTTTGCCGGGCATAAAGTGCAGAAAGAATTTTATATCAACGATGCCGGTGTGCAGATAAAAAAATTACGGGAATCCGCCGCAGCTGTCAAAAACGGACAGCCGGTTCCTGAAGACGGATACCACGGAGATTATATTAAAAGAATTGTCCAGAATCCGCTGCCTCCGGAACAGGTTATTCTTGAAGAGCAGAAAAACACGCTGCAGCGTTTCCGCACTGTATTCGATAATTTTTTCCCGGAAACAAAACTGCATACGGAAAAAAAAATTGAAGAAATGATAACTTTTCTGGAACAAAAAGGGTATAGTTATAAAAAAGAAGGAGCTCTCTGGTTTTGTTCCATGCAGTACGGCGACGATAAAGATCGGGTTTTAATCAAAGAAAACGGCGAATATACCTATTTTGCCGTTGATATTGCCTATCATTACAATAAAATATCCCGCGGATTTTCGCATTTAATCAATGTTTTCGGTGCTGATCACCACGGTTATGTAAAACGTATCCAAACCGCCTGCCGCCTGCTTTCTGAAGAAAAAACCAGGCTTACTGTTCTGGTGGGCCAGCTGGTTAATCTTTTCCGTAACGGCGAACCGGTACGCATGTCCAAACGCACCGGTGACATGATTACTCTCGAAGAAGTCATTGATGAAATCGGGGTCGATGCTGCCCGTTATTTCCTGTCCTGTATGGCCTGTGAAACCCCGCTTGATTTTGATTTGGCAGCAGCCATTAAACAAAGCGCCGACAATCCGGTCTATTATATTCAATACGCCCATGCGCGTATCTGTTCTGTTTATAATAAAGCAGCAGAAAAAAACTGTTATCCTGCAAGTCAAGGCTCATTCAATTACCGGTTAATACGTACGCCTGAAAGCGATGCCCTGGTTAAATATTTAATGCGCTTTCCCGATGAAATTTCAGAAATCAGCGTATCTTTTGAAATTCACCGTCTGCATAAATATCTTTATTCTTTAGCGGGTATGTTTCACAGGTTTTATTTTAATCATAAAATTATTAACCCCGAAGAACCCGAAAAATCCGCAGCCCTGCTTTTTTTAAGCAAAGCGGTTGAACAGGTGCTTAAAACCGGTCTTCGGCTGCTTAATATCAGCGCCCCCGAAAAAATGTAATCAGCAGGAGGAATTACCATGTCTGATCCCAATAAAATAAAATCCCTTGAAACCGTAATTCAGAATATCGAGCGGGAATACGGCAAGGGCATGATCATGAAACTCGGCGATAAAAAAAATCACCTTAATATCGAGGTAGTTTCCACCGGCTCGTTAAGTCTTGACATGGCTCTTGGTATAGGCGGTATTCCCCGCGGACGTATTATCGAAATCTACGGGCCGGAATCTTCCGGTAAAACCACTCTGGCTCTGCATTGTATAAGCGAAGCCCAGAAAAAAGGAGGTATTTGCGCTTTTGTAGATGCCGAACATGCGCTTGATCCGGTATATGCCAAAAAAATCGGCGTAGATATAGATAACCTTTATGTATCCCAGCCTGATAACGGCGAACAGGCGCTGGAAATAGTAGATTCCCTGGTACAAAGCCATGCTATTGATGTTATCGTTGTTGACTCGGTTGCCGCGCTTGTTCCCAAGGCTGAAATCGACGGCGACATGGGCGACGCCCAGATGGCTCTGCAGGCCCGTCTCATGAGCCAGGCTTTACGCAAATTAACCGCCAACATCTCCAAATCAAAAACCGCGCTTATCTTTATCAATCAACTCCGTATGAAAATCGGTGTTTTTTTCGGTAATCCTGAAACCACTACCGGGGGCAATGCCCTGAAATTTTATTCATCTGTCAGACTTGATATCAGGCGTATTGACACTATTAAAAAAGGCGAAGAATCCATTGGTTCAACAGTCAGGGTGAAAGTAGTTAAAAACAAGGTTGCGCCTCCCTTTAAAAAAGCCGAATTTGACGTATTTTTCGGTACCGGAATTTCACGCGAGTCGGAAATTCTCTCCATTGGGGTAGAAAAAAATATTATACAAAAAAGCGGTACCTGGTATTCCTACAATGAAGAACGTATTGGACAAGGCAAGGAAAATGTTGTACAATTTCTGTCAGACAATAAAAATATGACCGAAGAAATCCTGAAAAAAATCATTGCCTCTTTCCGGGAAGAAGCCGGATTACCGCCTCTGCCCGAAGAAGCCAAAACAAAATCCAAAGCGGTAAAAGAAGAAAAGGTTTAAACATGCAGCCTGAAATAAAATTTTTTTCTGAACAAAAAACCGTACTGATTACTCCTGTCTGCGATATTACAGTTGACAGTATTGAGTCTTTAAACGAATCCCTGTTAAAGGTAAAAACCCATAATCTGCTTTTTTATATTTTCGATATGCAGAATGTTGATTATATATGTTCTGCCGGCCTGGGAGTGATAGCACACCTGCTACGCGATATCGAAAATTCCGGCATCCGTATTTATCTATGCAGTCTGCATGACACTCTTAAAAAAATGTTTGAACTAACCAGATTAAATGAATTTGCCGTTATTAAACAAAATTATAATGAATGTATTGAAGATATAAACAAAAAACATGATTAAAACAGGCATTGTCGGCGCGTTAAGCTACACCGGCCGCGAACTTTTAAAAATTTTTGAAAAACACAGTCAAGCTGAGCTGGTTTACTGTACATCCGAATCAAGCGGGGGTAAAACCGGCACCTTTTTTCCTTTTCTGCGCAATAATATCCATCTGCAGAAATACCAGACGCAGAACGCGGCTGCGTCCTGCGATTTGATTTTTTTAGCGCTGCCTCCGGGGGCAGCGCACGATTATGTTTATGAATTAACAACACTTAAACCCGAGCTTAAAATTATCGATCTTTCCGGGGCCTATCGGCTGATTTCACCCGAAGATTTTTCCTTCTATTACGGTTTTGAACACAGGCATATCAGCCTGGCGGAAAAAGCTGTTTACGGTTTATGCGAAATATACAGGGAAAAAATCCGCAAAGCGCAGCTGATAACCAATCCCGGCTGCTACCCTACTGCAGCCCTGCTGCCGCTTGTACCGTTAATAAGAAAAAATCTTGTTGAACCCAAAGACATCATTATCGATGCCAAATCAGGCATTTCCGGCAAGGGTAAAAAACTGCATGAAGATTCCCTGTTTTGCGAGCTTAATGAAAATTCCTGTTCCTATAAAACCGGTACGCATCAGCATACGCCCGAAATAGAACGTATACTTGCCGATAACGGCCTGGGAATAAAAGTTCTTTTTTCTCCCTCAGTAATACCTCTTTCCCGCGGAATGCTTTCCAATTCCTATTTCCGCTCCCGCGCTCCGCTGGAAAAACTTATAGAAACACTTGCATCCTTTTATAAAAATTCTCCGTTTATAAAAATCCGGGAAGCGGGCCGCTATCCGGCTATTCTTGACGTTGCAGGCACCAACCAGGCGCATATTAATATTTTTGAAGATGAACGCACCGGATTTTTTCTGGCAGTTTCTGCTATTGACAATCTGCTCAAAGGCGCATCCGGGCAGGCTGTACAGAATATGAACATTATGTACGGAATAAACGAAACCGAAGGACTGCTTTGAAAAAAACAGTTTTTTTGTCTCCGGCCGGTTTCACCTGCCTGGGAGTAAACACCGGGCTGCGTTTGTCCAGGCCCGATACCGGAATTATCATTTCGGAAAAGCCCATGACCGCAGCCGGAGTTTTTTCACAAAATCTCTTCCGAAGTTTATCGCTTGACAGATCAATTAGTCTGATCAAAAAACCTGTCAGGGTGCAGATAGTTTTTTCCGGAAACGCCAATGCCTGTACAGGGCAGAAAGCAGTATCGGCAATGAATATTATCTCGCGGACAGCCGGTACTCTGCTAAACTGCCGGCCAGAAGAAATTCTTTTATCTTTCACCGGAGTGATCGGCCGTACTTTCCCGGCTGATGCGATATCGGCAAATTTACAAAAAATTTTAAGCTCGCCTCCGGAACAAATTAAAAAACAATCAGCCGGTTTCCCGCGCGCTATCATGACCACGGATTTATCAGAAAAAATTTCATGCTGCCGTATTTTCCGGGGTAAACACAGTGTTGTTGTTTCCGGCTGCGCCAAGGGCTCAGGAATGATTTACCCTAATATGGCCACCATGCTGGCTTATATATTAACAGATGCTGCTGTAGAAAAAAAATACCTTGACAGCCTGGTAAAAGATATCGCCGTTTCTGTTTTTAACCGTATTTCCGTAGACGGGGACACATCCACCAATGACAGTTTTCTTGTTTTCGCCAACGGCTGTTCCGGCCGGCCTGTCGCCTCTTATTCTGAAAAAAAGGTATTTGAAAAAGCTCTGCATGACACTGCCCTGCAGCTTGCCCGGGCAATCGTTGCAGACGGCGAAGGCGCTACAAAATTCATTACCATCTGCGCAGAGAAAGTTTCATCCGTGAAAGATGCAGAAAAAATAGTACGCGCCATCGCGAATTCCAGCCTGGTTAAAACCACCATTTTCGGCGCGGACCCTAACTGGGGCAGAATTATCTGCGCTGCCGGTAATTCCGGAGCAATATTTAATCCTGCGAAAGTTTCTTTATTTCTGAACAACAGGCTGGTTTTTAAAAATTTATCCTCTGTCCCGGGCGCACTGCCCAGGGTAAAAAAATCATTCAGCGGCAAAAACATCGAAATCAGAATTACCATAAACAACGGCCGGGAAAATGCGCATTTTTTTACCTGCGATTTTTCATACGAGTATATTAAAATAAACGCAGATTATACTACCTGATAATTCCATGCTCATACCCGGATGCAGGCTGAAATTCTTGTTTTTTTTCCCGCTGTTCTTTCTGGCAGCAGCGGATCTTTCCGCCCAGACAAATTATCCTGTGCATATTCGACTGATAGGAGTATCGCGCGTCAAGGCGTTTCCATCCCTGAATGAAAAAACAGTCAAAGAGCAGATATATAATCTGTATTCTTTATGCAAA
>DNNS01000664.1 GCA_003497555.1 Spirochaetia bacterium | reverse complement strand
AGATCCATGGGTGAACGGGCATATTTATTATCTTGCCTGCAAACTGCTATGGAATCCGGGCGCTGACAGTGACAAAATTCTTGATGATTTTTATAAAAACATGTACGGCAGCGCAGCAGATGATATGAAAAAATATTATGATAACTACGAGAAGGCATTTATCGATTCTGCAGAACATGTAGCTAACCAGACGCCCTTGCAGCAAATAGGAACAATTTTTACGCCTGCGGTAATGAAGAAAGCAGAAAAACACCTGGCTGATGCCAGGAAAAAACAGCAAGACAATTTTATTATGGACAGAATTGAAAAACAGGAAATAGCCTATGGGTATATACTACGGCTGGTACAGGCAATCCAGTCAGCTATGGAAATTATCGCAAACAGCGATCAGTTCTGGCTTTTTGATCCTGCGGGAAATAATCCTAAACTTCATGACAAATATAACGTGTGTTTTTCAGAACTTGCTTCTTATATAGATAAATATCAAAGTGAAAATATTTTTTACGGTACAGGGAATAATTACCATACTAAAATGATCAACAAGACCAATATGCTTAATTATGCGGAAAGTGACTTGGCAAAGGCTTCAAAAGGGCTTGATAAAAAAGAATATCTGGCCTCGACAAAACAAACCATTACAAAACCCGACACAACAACAGAATCATTTGATATCTGGATGTACGGTAACGACTGGGATTCAGGTGAAAACGACGGGCAGACCTATGAACATTTTGTTTATATAATTGATCCGGCCGGGAAGCGGATCGAAATCGGCGCTCTCGGTAATCTGGGAGATGCCAATGCCGATAAAGTCAACAGAATAAATATTATCAGTAATGTCAGTAAAAATATTATAAAAGCATGTCTTGATAAAAATAAAGATATTAAATTCCTTATTACCAATCCTTCCGGGGCCTGGACCATGTCAACTTTTTTCGCAGCTTATATTATGCCGCCGATAAATAAAATTAACAATGATTATGCAACCTGGCTGGTACAAAAAAAAGTAGACTGGGTAAGGCAAGCCAGCTTTGGATTCAGGGAGCTTTCCTACCAGGGTGAAATGCTGGGAGAAAACAAGGAATATGAGTTTTTAATTCCTGTTACCGGGCGGGAAACTGCAGTGCCGGCAATGCCGGTATTTTTTAAAGAATAAACGAGCTGCTTTCCGGCAGATAAAATATTTTTTTTAAATCAGAAAATAGAACTTATCTGCTGCCTGTATCCCCGGCTCCTTTTTTCCTCTCCCGGTATGCAGAAGGCGACATTCCCATATAGCGGGTAAAAATCCTGGTAAAATAATATGAATCGCTGAAACCTGCAATCTCGGCCGCTTCGTAAATTTTTATTTTTTCGTCGGCCAGATATACCAAAGCGGTATCAATTTTTTTTTTAATTATATAATTCATGGGGCTGATGCCGAAATTCTTTTTAAACAGAGTAGATAAATATTCAGGAGTTATTTTCAGATGACGGGCTATGTTTTTGATCTGCATCTTTTCTCCCGCATTACTGTGTATAAAGGACAGGCAGGCTTCAATTATTGAATTTTCCCGGTGTTCGCTGTAACGGNNAAGCTCATATAAAAAGGCGATGAAGTTATAACAGGCTTTTCTCGTCAGGTTTTCATTGCCGCTTTCCGCATCGGTACGCATTATTTCAAAAAAAAGAGTATGGCGTTCACCTATATAATAAAAATTTTTTTTCTTCAGCCCCTGCATGATTTCATGATAAAAAATTCCATCAGGCTCCCCTGTTTCCAGGCAAAAAACCAGCTGTGTTACCGGCATCTCCGGTTCGGCGCCGATCACCATATGCATATTACCGGGGGCAATATAAAAAAATGTACCTTTAACAATTTTTTGTTTCTTTTCCGGGAAAACAACGTTTCCGCTACCTGATATTACATAATGAAATTCATGCAGGGAGTGTTGATGCATGTGATTGTTGTGAGCAATACGAGGCGTTGAGAAATTAAGTAATTTCATTCTTATATATTACTTCAGATGAATAAGGTTGTCAATAATTAGAGGGCAAATTTATTTCTTGGGTAAANNGATGTAAATTTATTTCTTGGGTAAACAAAACAAGGTATATTTTTGATAAAATTACAGAAATAAATTCTCACGGAAAGTAAAAAAGGAGTATGCCCATGTTGTCAAGTATTTTCTGCTTTGTGGTATAAATATAGAGCGTGCCCACAAAAAAAATGCTCCCATAATTGGGTTATTTGACAAAACTCAATTAATGTATTATTATATTATAATAAAATACCAAACAATACCAATTTGTAAATGAATCAGGCATTAATATACAGAAAAATCGCTTTGCCCATGTATAGGCAGATTTATAACTTCATCAGGGATGAGATCGAAAACGGTACTTATACTAATCAACTGCCGCCGGAAAGAAAACTGATGCAAAAATATAANNAAAAAACAAGCATTTTCGTATTATCTGTATGAATAATGATTATCAGAATGAAAAAAAATCCGATCCCCTTAATTTTTTTATTTTCAGCAGAATTATGAATGGAATAATGACTGCGGCCGTTAAATTCGAAAATACATTTGATATTGTGGGAATCAGAGAGGTATGGAACAATGCAAATATCGATTTTATACGTAATTACGATTCAATTAGCCCCGACGGATTTATTTTTATCGGCTGCCAGAAATCGCCGCTTGTTGAAGGTGTGCGCAAAAGCGGTATTCCTTATATTGTCATTGGCGATCAGGGAATAATAAAAATAACGAAATCAGACTATAACCTTGTATGTTCCAATGCCGAAGAAGGAGCATTTAATGCCGTATATCATCTTCTATCCGAAGGAAGAAATAAAATCGGATATATCGGGCCTGTATCCGGATTTCTAAATTGTTTTAAAAAGAGATATGAAGGATATGCGCGCGCCTTAGCCTCTTTTGATATAAAACTAAACAGCGAATTAATAGAAGAATGCCCCGGAACAGCAGAAAATGGCTATACGGCCATGAAAAATCTTTTAAGCAGATTTCCGGATATTAACGCTATATTTGCAGTTACTGATTTACGGGCTTGGGGTGCAGTAAAAGCCATCAAAGAAAGCAAACTCCAGATTCCGGATGATATTGCAGTAATCGGATTTGACAATCTGGATGAGTCGGCATCTTCTAAACCGTNNCGTCCCTTTCTTCTGTAGACTCGCAGCTTAAAGAACAAGGAGCAATTGCTGTCAACCTGCTCAATAATTACGATAAAGTATTTGTTAAAAAACAGACAATTTTAAAAATGGTTGAGACAAAAATATATGTCAGAGAAAGTTCACAAAAACCGGATAAATTTTCAGGAGGCTTAAAATGATAACGAAAATAATTCAAAAAACAATTTTTATAATTTTACTGCTGATGCAGCATTGCATAATACTTTTGCAGGCAGAAAAAATAAATTTATCATCGGACAAAAAAACTTCTTCAGACAATCAGGACATCAGCGAACTATATACATCTGCATCCTATTGGGAAACAATGAGCAGAGCTAAAATCATCAGATATCCTGAAGGGTGGGAGGCAGCAGCCGATATACTGATCAGCGGCAGCAGATTTAACAGCAGTTTTATCAACAACAACGATAATAATAATATTACCTGGGCTGCGGATCCGGCAACCGGCGCATGGTTTGACAGTAAAATCCGGGATGCGGAGAACAAACATGACGGGAGCTGGGTTTCGTATATTATCAATGTCCGGGAAACAGAGGATTACTGTTTATGGCTCGATCTGGTCCAATTCCAGGAAGAATTAAAAAAAATCTATATCAATGACAGATATTCCGGAAATATTATCAGTTCATCAGCTTACGGAAAAGAGACCAGAAGACTATACAGGTTGGCAGATAAAATATCTCTAAAAAAAGGAGAAAACACTATAAAGATTGAATTTTATAAAATTTTCGGATGGGTTGACGGAATAAAAAATATTTTTTTAACCAAAAGTGATGAACTTGATCCAAACATTTTCCAGGAAAGTTTCTCCATGAATGCCATGTTTATTAAACCGGCCAGAACCAGCGCTGTTCCGCTTGACAAGTCATTTGTCTTTATTCCCGATGCATCCCGAAAACTCTATTCCAATCAGTATGAAAATGATCCGGTGTTATATGTTTCAAAAAACGGTAAATGCGGAGCGGATATAATAATTCCCGAAACTGCCTCTAAGGCGGAAATATTTGCCGGTTCCGAACTTGCCGGCTACCTGGAAAAAATTACCGGGATAAAATTTGCGGTTTTACCGGAACTGCAAAAAAACAACTCCATAAATAATATTTATATTGGAGCCGCCAGGGCAAGTTCCAATTTAATGATCAGGGATGAAAGCCTGTTTGGCGATAATGAAGGCTTTATTATATGCTCTTTTGATAAAGGCATAGCCATTAAAGGAAGCACTGATAAAAGTACGCTTTATGCCGTATATGCATTTCTCGAACGCATTGCAGGAGTACGCTGGCTTTTTCCTGGCGATAACGGAGAATTTGTTCCCAGGATAAAAAATCTGGAGGTCGGGAAAATCGATTGCCGTGAAAAACCGAGTTTTGCCGTGCGCTCTTACTTCTATACTCATGGAAATAAAGTGCCGGATGAAGACAAGGATGAATTTTTTTTATGGTCTTTGCGTAATAAACTTAATTGCCTGTCTTCGGAACAAAAAAATTTTAATTCACTTTTCACGGATATACGCAGAGGCGGCGGACACGAGTATTTTAAAATAATTCCCAACGAAAAATATTTTACATCTCATCCGGAATATTTCCCCTTGATCAACGGTAAACGCATAAAAACGGCTCCAATGGGTTCGCAAATATGCACCTCTCACCCGGATGTAATCAAAATAGCGGCAGACTATATAGCAGATATCTTTAAATGCAATCCGGAAATAAAAGTATTTGTTCTTGCACCCAATGACGGACGGGGATTTTGTGAATGCGAAAACTGCAGAAAATTAGATGACCCGGATGAGAATGGTCTGGGAAGATATTCCAGGCGTAATATTACATTTGTAAATTCGGTAGTAAAAATTCTTAAGGAAAAATATCCGGAAGCGCTTAACAAACGACAGATATTGGCCAGGGCATATAATGATTTCCAGTTGCCGCCATCAGGTATTAGGGTCGGCAGCGGAGTAGGCCTTGAAATAGCTCATGGTGTTTGCAGAAATCAGCCGCTGGATTCAAAAAATTGTTCAATTAACAGGGATTATGCCGCACAGCTTTCCCGATGGCTCGAAATAACAGATACCAGGAGAATAATGGCTTTTGAATATTTGAATAAAAACAGATGGGCGGAATTAATCTGCCCGGGGGCTTTTGTCAATGCTGAAAATCTGAAATTTTATAATAAAAACTTTTATTTCGGAGTTATTTCCCAGGCAGCGCCTTCATGGGGCAGTGCCGGAATGCTTTATTATATTTATGCAAAATTACTTTGGGATATCAGTCTTGATCCCGGTTTTTTAATGGATGATTTTATTGCCCGGGCATTTGGACCCAAAAATGCCCCAAAGATGAAACAGTTTTATAGTATTATGGAAAGAGCCTATAGTACTGCCGGCAAAGAGACATACGGGGATTTTTCGGATGCATCGCTCCTTTTTACTCCTGAGGTAGTCGCAGAATGCAGTAAAATACTGAATGAAGTTAAAAATAGTTTCAGTCTGGAAAATGATCAAAACGATCAGGGATACAAACACAGATTTGCTCTTGTGCACAGCAGTTTCTTCTATACAAAACTGGTTCTGGCTTTGATCAGTATGCAGGATAAAAAAAGCACTGAATATAAAAATTTATACGAGCGCATAATGAAATTTATTGATGAAAATGATAATCAGGATATAATCCAGGGTTTTAATGCCAGAGAAACGCTTAAGGACATGCTTCCGGTCAGGTAAATATTAATTTTGTCTATCATATTTAAATTTATCCATTTACAATTAAATCAATATCGATATAATATATTGTTAGAACAGCTTCTTGTGCATTTGTTAAAATGATAATCAGGAGAATTAAATGGTAAAAAAAATTGCTCTAATCGGTATCCGGAGTATGGGATTGGAGCATTACCGCAATTTGCTCGATCTTGTTAAAAAAAACCGGATAATCCTTAAAGCGCTCTGCGATAAGCATGAAGGAGCTCTGGAGATGCCGCAAATAAAAAACTCCGTCCAGCAGCTTGATATGTAAATTCAATAAAACAGCTGTAGAATCAGCTGTTTTATTGAATTTACAGGGAGTCGTCATGTTCA
>DNNS01000668.1 GCA_003497555.1 Spirochaetia bacterium | reverse complement strand
GGCCCAATCTGCTGCGCTGTCTGCGCCGAAACGGCTGCCAGCTTTTCCTGCTTAATGCCTTTATTAAAAAAAACGATCTTGATATCTTCCGCCGTTTTCCCGGTATTTTTGATTTTATTCACAAGCCTTATCACGGCCTGTTAGCCCAAAATCCGGACACTGCGGAACTGTTTAAAAGCATTACCCGGCTTGAGGTTAAGGCTTTCGGTAATCTGAAATACGCCAGTGTACCGTCTGCGCAAAAAATAAAATTCCCTGCAGCGAAAAAAATAATAATCTGCGCCGGTTCCACGCATGACCGAGAAGAAAAAATTATTATTGACGCTGCATCCTCCCTGCTTAAAAAACACGCATGCCTGCTGATTATTGCTCCCCGCCATTCCCGCTGCCGTGAATTGTCGTCGCTGCTTTCTACGCTTCCTTACCGGTGGAAACTATTTTCTGAAAAAAGAACAGAAGCTGCGGATATTATTCTTTGTGATCAAAACGGCCTGCTCTGCAGTCTATACAAAGCATGCGATATATCCATAGTCGGAGGCTCGTTTATAGACACCCGCGGAGGCCATAATATACTGGAGCCCGGTTATTTCGGCAAACCGGTTATTTATGGGAATTTTATGGTTAATTATTCCGAACTCACCGGTGAGCTTGAGAAAAAAAAGATGGCTTTCCGCTGTTCGGCAGCGGAACTTGGGAGAACAATAGAGAAACTTGCTTCGTCAAAAACTCTGCGTGAAAAATGCGGACAGGGGTTGCGTAAAAAAATTATTACTGAACAAAAAAAACTTTCAAACCTAAAAAAAGTCATCGGAGCAGACTAATGCCCAAACCTAAAATAGAGCTTTGTACCACTACCTTGTGGGAATATCCTTCCCAGCATTATGATAAAAGCATGGAGGATCATTCGGCATTCGCCGGCGCTACTCCAGCCTGGGTTATATGGAATCTGCTCGAGCGTTATACCAAAAAAAACGATCTGGTGGTTGATCCCATGGCCGGAAGCGGCACAACCATTACCGTAGCGCGCTCTCTTAATCGGCGGGGGCTTGGTTATGATCTTGAGCCGGTTAATAATCTGGCCTTCCGCTGCGATGCGCGCAAGCTTCCCCTGGAAAACAAAAAAGCTGATTTTGTTTTTGTCGACCCCCCTTATTCCACGCATCTGGAATATTCCAAAAATCCGGCCTGTATCGGAAAATTACATGCCGACAGCAGGGAATATTTTGACGCCATGCGCCTGGTATTGAATGAGATAAAACGTATTCTGCGGCCTGCCGGATATATGGCTTTATATGTCAGCGATTCTTACGAAAACCGAAAGCCCTTTATGCCCATAGGTTTCAGGCTTTTTTCGTTCATGGAAAATCTGTTTTCCCCGGTAGATATAATATGCGTCAAGCGCCGTAACAGCAAACTTGAACGTCCGCACTGGCAGGAAGCGGCCCGGGAAGGCAATTTTTTTCTGCGCGGATTTAATTATCTTTTTATTATGCAGGCTTGAGGCTGGTAATTTATTCTACCGTAACCGATTTGGCTAAATTTCTCGGCATATCAACATTACATCCGCGTTTAACGGCAATATGATAGGCAAGCAGCTGCAGGGGAATTACATTCAAAACCGGGGAAAGCAGATCAATGGTCTGCGGAACATAAATAATATCATCGGCAAAACGGCTGATTTCATCGTCGCCCTCGTTGGCTATAATAATGATTTTCCCTTTACGGGCTTTTACTTCCTGAATATTGCTGATTAGCTTGTCGTAAATTCCGCAGCGGGAAGCAATAACAACTACCGGCATATCTTCATCAATAAGCGCAATAGGGCCATGTTTCATCTCGGCGGCCGGGTAGCCTTCGGCGTGAATATAGGAAATTTCCTTAAGTTTAAGCGCCCCCTCAAGAGCAACCGGAAAATTATAGCTTCTTCCCAGATAAAGGGCGTTTTTATGCTGGAAATATTTTTCTGCAATCAGGGAAATTTCATTATTTTTTTTCAGAATGGAACGTACCTGCTCGGGAAGTTTTTTCAGGGCATCAAGAATTTCAAGCCCTTTTTCGCGGGATATGGAACGGCGCCGCCCCAAAAACAGAGTAAGCAGGGCAAGCGATACTACCTGAGATGTAAATGCCTTGGTAGATGCTACCCCGATTTCAGGGCCGGCATGAATATAAATGCCGGCATCGGTTTCACGGGCAATAGTTGAACCGACAATATTAACTATGCCGTACACCCGGGCGCCGCGCTCCTTGGCTTCGCGCAGGGCAGCCAGGGTATCGGCAGTTTCTCCGGACTGGCTGATGACAAAAACTGCTGTGCCTTCTTCAATCACGGCATTGCGGTAGCGGAACTCGGAGGCATAGTCGACTTCTACCGGAATTTCCGCATAATTTTCAAGCATATATTCGCCGATCATGGCTGCATGCCAGGCGGTTCCGCAGGCTATGAGCATGATGCGTCTTATAGAGTCAATATCGGATAAAGAGCTTTGCAGGCCGCCTAATTTTACTGTACCGTCTTCCGGCAGTATGCGCCCGGCAGATGCGTTCTGGATGGTTTCCGGCTGTTCGAATATTTCTTTAAGCATAAAATGCTCATAGCCCTGTTTTTCAATCTGTGAAATATCCCAGTCAATACTGGTTATTTCTTTTTTAACGCTGGCGGCTGCCATATTAAAGATACGGTGACTGTTTTTTTCAAGCACTATGACATCATTGTCTTCGAGATAAATTACTTCGCGTGTATGGGGAACAATGGGAGATACGTCTGAAGCTAAAAAAGATTCATTCTGCCCGATACCGGCAATCAGCGGCGATCCCTTGCGGGCGCCGATTATTTTATCAGGTTCGTTTTTACAGATTACGGCAATACCGTAAGTGCCTTCCAGATCGATCAGGGATTTTTTCACGGCTTTTTCAAGATTACCGCTGTAATGTTTGCCGATAAGCTGGGCTATTACTTCGGAATCTGTCTCGCTTTTAAAGACTATTCCTTCTTTTTCAAGTTCCCGCCTGAGTACCAGGTAGTTTTCAATAATACCATTGTGTACAATGGAAATATTTTCTTTCTGATCGGTATGAGGATGAGCATTGATTTTATTGGGTTCGCCGTGTGTGGCCCAGCGGGTGTGGCTTATTCCGCAGGTTGAAGATATCGAATATCCGCCTATGATGCCGGCCAGAGAGGAAATTTTACCTTTTTCTTTGATAGTGATAATTTTATTGTTGTCAAATACGGAAATACCGGCTGAATCATAACCCCTGTATTCCAGTCGTTTTAATCCGGAAAGCAGAGTTGATATTATTTCTTTTTCGCCGATATAGCTGAAAATACCGCACATAAATTATTGCCTTGCGCTGCTTCTCTTATTAAAACAGCTGCCGGTTATTAAATTACAGTAATGAAAAATTGAGTGAACTATAAATTTTAATTATTAAAATTTATAGTTTTGGTTTTTTCGATTAAATAATTGTTATATACCGCATAATCTTTATTATCTTTTTCTACAATGATTTCTGCCTGGGCGCCCGTGTTTCCCGGCCGGGTTTTAACCATCAGCAGGCGATCCCGCAGGGGAATATAAAGAAAAAGGGAATATTCGGGTTTGTCCTGTACTCCGGACTTGAAAATATAATAAAGTTCATCAACTTTATCTTGATCAATATCGGTAACTGTAATTTCCGGCCGTTCTAAAATTTCCGGAGCTTCCCATACAGAGGAATAAAGCCCGTCATTCATGGAACAGATTTTAAGCCTGAACCAGCCTTCTTTATTTTTATATACCACTGCTTTATCAGGAGAGGCGTCAAGACTGAGGCGTATATCGGCTGTTGTTATAATTTCTCCGCCAACTGCTTTGGCAAGTTTGTTTTCAGCTGATTCTTTCTTTGCACAGCCGGTTATTAAAATATATGGCAGTAATAGTATTAAAATTATTTGCTTCATGGTTCCTCCATAGTTTATCATCTTTGTATTTTATCAATATTTATCATTATTGTCAAAAAAAATAATTAAATATTTAAATCCGCCGGAAGAAGCCTGGAAATGCACAATGAAATCATGATCAGGATGGCTTAGATAAATTCCGGCCAAACGGTGCAGGAATAAATGCTCAACAGCAGACAGCGAACAGGAAAAAATCAGCGCCATAAAACCGGTTATAATGCCAATGATAATACAGTAAAAATAAAGTATTATCTGCAGATTAAAAATATACCGCAAAGCAATGATCTTGCCCTTCGCAAGCTCTGGGCAAGTCCTGCTGGGTATTCCCAAAAGCCNNCACTTTTTATGATCTAAAAGGTCGTTTTGCAGGCTTTTCTTAATTATGATAACATATAGACCGAACTGAATTTATGCATAAAATCAAAACCCCGCTGGCGCGCAAATACTCTTATCTTATTATTCTTTTGGTCACTACGGTATTACTGGCTTCTTTCGGCCCGGTTGCCTGGTTTATAATCAGTAAAAACAAAACCACCTTTTCGCAAAATTTTATTAACGATACGGTAAACCTTGTTGACTATTTTTCCCGTACTATATATGACGGGCTGCGTCTGGATGATGACATTTTACTTTCCCAGACTTTTGACCGGGTTAAAAACATGCGTAATATCGAATATGCGGTTTTATTCGATCAACAGAAGAAAATTAAATTTCACTCGGAAATTTTTTCCCGGCAGAAATTTGAAAAAGAACAGATTCCCGGATTTTTTTTTACCGCTGCGGAGACCGTAATTCACCCGGCCTTTAACCCGAATATCATTGAACCGGCCTATGGCATTGCCCGGGCTTTTTACGATGAACGCGGTAAATTTTACGGTCTGCTGCTGGTTAAATACAGTACCGGCACACTGCAGAAACTGCTGGCTGATATTACCCGTACCCTGATTGCCATTTTGGCCCTGGTGCTGATACTGGGCATTGCTCTTTCGGTAATTTTCGGATTTGCCATCGCAAGCTTTACCGTAAAACCGGTTTCGGTCATAGCGGCAGGNNTGATGAACTCGGCCTGCTGGCTGCCAATTTCAACGCTATGACTTTACGCATACGCGAAGCGCAGAAACTGATGATTGAAAAGGAAAAACAGGAAGAACAGCTTAAAGTAGCCCAGAAAATTCAGACTTCCATTTTTCCTAAAAATCCGCTGCTGCTGCCGGATTGTGAAATCGCCTCTTTTTCACGCGCCGCTAAAACCATCGGCGGCGATTATCATTATTACCGGCGGATAAACGATAATCTCAGTTTTTTTATTCTGGCTGATGTTTCCGGAAAAGGCATACCGGCTGCACTGGTTACATTCATGATTGCCATAATTATCAATTCGGTAATAGCAAAGCAAAAAGAACCGGAAGCAGCGGCTATTATCAATGAAGCCAATCTTGTTTTGGCGCCGGAAATGTTCAAGTTCCGCCGTTATGCCACAGTTATGCTCTGTCTATATAACTCCGCTGCGCAGCAGATAAATTTTTGTTCTGCCGGGCATGGGAATTTAATAATTTACCGCGCAGAGTCCGGTGAATTCGAACAGCTTGAAAATAAAAACATGGTAATGGGCATGGAAGAAACGTTCAGTTATCATTCTTCGCATACTAATATGAAACCGGGCGACCCAATCCTGGTTTTCAGCGACGGTGTAACTGATGCCCGCAACAGCGACGGCAGGTCTTATTCCCTGGAAAGTGTTTTTTCTTCATTTAAAAAATATTCAGCATTGCCGGTAATTGAAACCCTGGGCGGCATTCAGAAAGAAATAGATATTTTTGCCGGAAAAGCCGAACAATTTGACGATATGACCTTGCTGTTATTCCGGCGGCTTTGACAGGGCATGCGTTTTTTCTGTCTTTTTATTCTGGCTGCGGTCATATCGGCTGCGGAATTTTCTCTTTCCGGATGGGAATATGAAAAAGAAGTTCTGATTTCCCCCGGCAACCTTAATCCCCATCCGTCATTTTTAGCCGCGGCCGCGGATGATAAAGGCGCTGTGGTTTTTTTCCGTTTCGCCGGAGGATTATATGCCGGACGTTTTTCGCCTCCGCAAATAAACGGTGTGTATCTTGCCGCCTTTGACCAGTATGCTCCGGTAATTAAAGAAGATAAAAATATTTTTTTCCTGCTTAAAAACCGGGGGCGTGCTGCTGTTTACCGGCTGGAAGAAAACCTTACGGCAGTAAAACTGGCTGAGTGGGATTCTTCCGGTCCGTTTCTTCCTGAGTTTCATGTCCCGGGTCTGCTGGCAGCCGAACAGGTTTTCCGAAATGAAAAATACGGCATGGTATTTTTCCGGACAGATGGCAGTAAATCCAATGAAATTTTTTTCAGCAGTGATCAGGTTAAGGGCGCTTTTTTCCCGCAGATCACCGGAACCGGACAAAATCTTCAGGTCTGGTGCATTCTGCGCGAATACAGTTCCGGGAAAAACGAACTGGCGGATTCTATCTATATGGCGCAGGGTAATCCGCTTGCCATAACCCCTGCTGATTTTAAAAAAATTGCGTCCGAGGGTTATATCAACTACCCCCCTCGTCTGCTGGAATACAGCGGAAAAACCATCCTGCTTTTCCCTTCCCGCCGCAGGGCAGTATTTCAGATTTCCCTGTTTGTTCCCGAAACCCACAGGGAAACCGTAATATCTCCAAGATTTCTTGATGCCGTAGAACCGCTTTTTATCAGGCAGAAAAAAATGCAGATATTTTTTACCGGTCTCCGCAGCGGTGAATCCTTTCTTTACAGTGTACAGATCGATCCCGATACTGTACCGCCTGGCGAAATAGAAGATTTATCTGCTGTCCGGGCGTCCGGCGGGAAATTCCAGACTGCTGCCGTATCCTCTGCCGGGCCTTATCTTTTTTTTACTCTGAAAAACCGCCATAAAATTTATTTTACCGCTCCGGATCACAGCGCCAGTGCCCCTCTGGTACGGAAAAAAATTATTACTGACCGCAAACGGCAGCTTCTTTATCCGCAATTTTTCTGGGAGACTCCGCCGGACCCTTCAGGCATTGCCGGGTATGCCTCGCTGATTGATCAAAATCCATCCTCCGTACCCGCGATAATCAATATTGACAGGGACGAACGGTTTATCTCCGCTCAGTACTATAATCCCGGCGGTTATTTCCTGCATATCAGATCGGTTGATACCCTGGGAAATGCCAGTCAGCCTGTGCATATTGCTTTCCGTGTTGATGAATATGTTTCCCGCATCGCCGGCCTTAAACCTTCCGGCCGGGCTCCGCTCAGACCGGCGGAAACAACTGTCCCAAGGGAGGCCGCTACCCGCTATACCGAGTATATCAGACAGGCGCAGATTCATTTCAGGCAGGGCAATATGGCTGCGGCCAAAAGATTTATTAATCTTGCCAGCCTGATCATTCCTGAAGCCCCTGCGCATATCATACTCGCGCTCTGCATTTACCGCAGGGAAAACACCTTTTTCAGAAAAAATTACCTTCCGGTTTCTATTTTTCTTTTCAGCGCTCTATGGTTGTTTTTATTATTTTATAATCTGCAGCTGCACCGGAGAAAAGTGTGAAACTTGCGGTTTGCGGCCGTCTGGCTTTTATTAGTATTTTTTTCCAGTCTCTGTACTGCGGCCTGGTTTTTTTCGGTCAAAATTATGACAATGATCATCTGCTGTATGCCTTTTTACAAGGGCAGTCCGAAAATATGGCAGCGCTTGATTTTTATCAAAGTAATTTTCATCAGCTGCCGGCGCAAAGCAGCGGAAGTATTGACTATGAAACCGTAAACAGCAATAACTGCCGGATTTTTATCAACAGGCAGACAGATACCGAAATACATATTTTTTACAGGGAGGACAGGCCGGTAAGAAAAATTATCTACTGCTCAGGGCAAATTGCCGATCAGGTAACCTGGTTTTACCGCGATTCGAGGCTGATCAGCGCACGTTCGGAACTTTTCGGCAGGATTTGGTTCGAGCCGCCGCAGAATCTCCGGGAAAAAATCATGAGAAAACTGGAAGCCATATATCGTGTTTTTTAAAAAAATATTTCCCGTCTTGATTTTTCTTTTTTTTTCCCGGTCTGTTTCTGCGCAGGAAACCGGCAGTCTGAAAATTTTCTGTCTCAGCAACCGGCTGCCTGCGGATTTTACGGATTTTCACCGCCGGCTCTTTGAAAAAACTGCTTTGTCAACCGGTCTTGAATCCGGATGTATTCCCCTGAATGACGATTTAATAAAAGACGGAGATCTTGATATACTCGGGCTTCCGGACAGATATGACCTTCTGCTGGGAAGTATTCCCCGCAGTTATAATGCTGAAGATCAGGCGGATTATATAAAAATTTATGAACGCACTGAAGTGCTTGTTTATGATTCCGGCAAAATAAAAAAAATCAAAACCCCGGCTGACCTTAAAAATTTTTCAGGTGTAATTGCCGAAAGCGCCGGATACCTTGCCGTAAACCTGCAAAAAGAAATCGGAAATACGGAACTGCGTATAACCAGGGACCATGAAATTTTTGATATACTTGGAGCCCATGCGGATTTTGCCGTTATGCCGAGTGATCAGGCATTTTATATCAAAGGCCTGAAACCGTTTCTGCGTATAGACTGCGGATTACTGAGCAACTACTGCCGTATCGTCTCCTGCGGCTGGTATGCTTCCGCAGACGGCAAACTTGGAAAAAAACTACTGCCGGTTTTATCTCCGCCGGAAGCCTTCCGGGAATACGGTAAAATCTGGAAACAGCATTTCCGGGGTGAATGGGAAGAATACCGCAGACTGCTTTTGCCGGCTGAAAACATGCGGCGGGAATTACTGAGAAAAATCATCAGGCATTTTATGGCTGATGATTTTAAAAAAGCTTTTCAGGAATTGTGTTTGGTCCGGCAAAATACCGAAACCTCGGCAGAATTCGACGCTTTTTATGAAAAAATATTCATGACGGTATTAGCGGAATCCAAATCCCGCAACCAGGATCCCTACTATTACCTTGACCTTTACCTGCATTCCCGGCCCGAACCGTCCGGGATCAGAAACCTGGCAGATCAATATTCCGCTTTCATCAGCGAATATACCATACGGATGAAGGCGCAGAGCCGTATGCAGATGGAACAGCGGAATTACCAGGCAGCCTACCGGAGCCAGCGTATTATTACCATGCTTAAGCCCGAGGCCGCTGAAGAAAAAAAAGTATTGACAGAAATCACGGCTTTGCTCCGGCTGGCCGGGCCGGTTACGGAATCTGCCGTTAAAACCGCAGCGCCGGCTGCCGTTTTAACACAGACCCCAGGCGGGCAAGCCCCGGCGGCTGCGGAAAGTCCGGTAGAAATTAAAAAAATTCTTGAGCTTGATACTGTAAAAAACATTGAAAAAATTATTGAAGAAAAACTTGATGAAAACGAAAAAATTCAAGCCGAAATGCCGGTTGTTATTTCCGGGGCATCAGCCCCGCTTTCCGCTGTTTTGCCTGCTGTGCGTCCTGTTGTTCCCGCCGGCAGGAGTCCTGAAGAGATTGAAGGGGAAAGGTTTTTTACCGCCGGCCTGAGCGCTTTTGAAAATAAAAACTGGTCAAATGCCCATAATTTTTTCAACAAAGCAGCCAGCATGGAATATAAAACAGCCGAAACCAGGCAGTATCTGGAGCGTATAGAAAATATTGTTGCGCAAGCCGAACAACAGCGGGTAGAAACGATTAAAAAGGAATTTGAAAAATATTTTAACCTGGCCATTGAAGCATACGTGAAAAATGAGCTGGACAGCGCTCTTTCCTCCATCAGCCGGGCTCTGGAAATATTCAGCGGCAACCGTATGGCCAGAAGGTATTTTGATCTGATCTCCGACCGTATACGCCTGGAAGGGGAAAAAACCATAAACTCCCGGTCTCCCTATTATCAGTATTACATAATCCGCATGCAAAACGGAGAAGAATTGATAAGGCAGGGAAAATATTTTTATGCCCGTACATGTTTTGAAGAGATTCTCTCTCTCTTTCCCTATAACGAAGCCGCCAAAGAAAAACTCGCGCTCTGCCTGTTCCGTATGAATCCGCAGGAGCTTGCCGGCTTAATCGGTGAATTTTTGCGTAAGGCCGAGGATTTATTTGCCGCTCAAAACCTGAAAGCCGCCCAAAACAGCTATGAATTTATTTTGAAACTTAAAGCCGATCATGCTCCCAGCCTTGCCCGTCTGGAAGAAATTAAAACCGTCCTGACTCCGAAAAAAACCGGTTACGATATTAAAGGCGGAGAAAACGCGGCCTTAAAAGCCTATCAAAATAAAAACTATGAAGAAGCTCTGGCGATTTATAAAAAAATTTTAGAGCATGATCCGGAAAATTATACCGCTATGGTAAATTCCGGAAGAATTGAAAATGAGCTTCATTTCAGAGACCAGGCCGGAAATACGGCAGCGGAAAATTCCCGCAGGCGCGAAGCGGAAAAACTTTATGTCAAGGGTAATTATTATTTCCGGCTGCAGGATTACGGCCGGGCCCTGCAGTTCTGGGAACAGGCCCTGCAGGCGGATGATTCCTATAAAAAAGCCATGATTGACATCAGGCGGGTAAAACGCCTGATGGAAGGAGGATAACCGGTGCTGCTGCTTTTTCTTGCTGTTTTCGGTATTTATTTTTCCCAGGTGATTAAAATGCCGCCTCCGAAAATTACCGATTTATCTAGTCTGGAACAAAAAAGAACTGAAATTTCTCCCGGATTTTATGCGCTGGGCAATAACCGGCTGAGAAAATCTGATACCGGTCTGTGGGAAATGTACATTGAAGGCGAGCCGTTCAGCCGGGGAGTCTCAAGCGGCCGGCTTAGCTCCGAGCTTATCACTCTTCAGGAAGACGCCTTTATTGCCGAAATAAAAAGAATAGTACCTTCCGATAATTATCTTAAATTTCTTAAATATTTTGTAGCCTGGTTTAACCGGCGCATGGAAAAATATATTCCCGAAGAATACATGCAGGAAGCATACGGAGTATCGTTTTCAGTTACGGAAAAATATAATGTTATCGGCAGCGCTTTTGAAAGAATACTGAATTATCACGGTGCGCATGATACCGGGCATATGCTGCAGGACCTGGCGCTGGTGGGGTGCACGGCTNNATTTTTCCTGCCGCAACGGCAAAACGCCCGACGGTAAACTTATTGTGGGACGTAATTTTGATTTTTATGCGGGTGACGCTTTTGCGGAAAATAAAATCGTAACTTTTTATAATCCCCGGCGCGGGTATAAACTGGTGACCATAACCTGGGGAGGATTTATCGGCGCGGTCAGCGGCCTGAATGATCAGGGGCTTGCCCTGGTGATCAATGCCGGAAAATCGGAACTTCCCGGCGCCTCGGCAGTGCCGGTATCGCTGATTGCCAGGGAAATTCTGCAGTACGCCGCTACTATCGATGAAGCCTTCAGGATTGCCGAAAGCAGAAAATCTTTTGTAGCCGAGGCGTTTTTTGTCGCCTCGGCCCGTGAGAACCGGTCGGTCATAATTGAAAAAACGCCTCATGAAATCGGAATTTTTGATCCGGGCAGTGACACGGTTATTGTTCCCAATCATTATCAGTCGGGCAGGTTTCTTTCCAATAAACTGAATCTGCAGAATATAAAAGAGAGCTCATCACTGTACCGTCTGCGCAGAATGGAAGAGCTTACCGGGCGTTTCCCGAAAATCGATTACAGGGAAGCAGCGGTAATTCTGCGCGATCAGAAAGGTATGGGCGGCAGTAATATCGGCATGGGAAATGAAAAAGCCATGAATCAGCTGATTTCCCATCATTCGGTTATTATCAAACCCTCGGAGCTGAAGATCTGGATCTCTACCGCTCCCTGGCAGCTTGGCAGATACGTCTGTTATGATCTTGACCGGGTATTCAAGATTTTCCCGGGGCTTGCTGAAAACCGGGAACTTTATGAAGAAAATTTTACAATTCCCGAGGACGAATTTCTTTTTTCAAAATCATATATTGATTTTACCAATTACCGGGTTTTATATAAAAAAGCCGAAGCCGAAATCACCAATCGGACCATCACCAATGTAAATTTTGCCCTGCTTGATGAACTTACCAGATCCAACCCGGAATTTTTTGCCGGACATGAACTGGCCGGCAATTACTGCCTGGCGAAAAAAAATTATCCTGCTGCGCAGAAATATTATCTGACCGCGCTGCAAAAAGAAATTACCACCGTACCTGAAAAAAAACGCATAGAAAAAAATCTTGAGCTGTGCAGACAAGATAAACCGAGCAGGAGAAAACATGCCCGTAAATAATTTAACATCCGATGCCGTAATTATCGGCGCCGGTATCGGCGGACTGACCGCAGCCGCCCTGCTTGCCAAAGCCGGACGTAAAGTGATAATCGCCGAGGAACAACCGGTCTGCGGAGGGTACCTTGCTGATTTTACGCGTAAAGGTTTTATATTCGACAGCTCGGTGCAATGGCTGAACCAATGCTCGCCGGGCGGCCTGGTTTATAAAATCATGAACTATATTGATCCGGGATTTCCTGAATGTGAGAGAATGCAGAATATCAGAAGGTACAGGGGAAAAGATTTCGATTATCTGCTTACCGGCTGCCCCGATCGTCTGCGCGATAAGTTAATCAATGATTTTCCGGCAGAAAAAAAGAATCTGCTGAAATTTTTTTCAGATTGTAAAAAAATCGGCGGTCATTTCATGCTGCTCAACCGGCGCCAGCGTCTGCCGGAAACCATGTCTCTGATAGAAAAAACGCTGTTCGGGCTTAAAATGCTTATATGGCTTGTTCCTGTCTGGAAATATCTTAAAATGGGTATGGAAACCGGGCTGTCAAAATATTTTAAAAATGAACGCCTGAAAAAAATTTTTATCAGCGAAGATTCCTTTCTTTCCCTGGTTGTACCGATTGCCTGGGCTTACAGCGGAGATTATCAGCGTCTGCCCCGGGGCGGCGCCGCTGTTTTTATTAACCGGCTGTGCGCAAAAATCCAATCAGGGGGAGGAATTATTTTAACCTCCAGCCGGNNGAATCCTATTAGCCGATGGACGCAGAATCAGCGCGCCCCTGGTAATCTGCGCCTGTGATCAGCTTGCTCTTTATGAAAAGCTGATTGCCCCCGGAATTATTTCCGGGAAATTTATAAAAAAAATGCAGAAAACCGAATTGTTTTACTCCGGTTTTTCGGTTTACCTGGGTCTTGATATTAATTTGTCCTCCCTGGGGTTTAAGGATGAACTAATTACCATTTTTCCTCCCGATAATACCAATGCTGACTGTAAAAGCCGCGACCCGGGAAGAGTGCCGATAGCGGTTAAAACCAGTGCGGCCGATAATAATTTTTCC
>DNNS01000152.1 GCA_003497555.1 Spirochaetia bacterium | reverse complement strand
TCCAGAGTGATATTCGCTTATGATGATGCGGCGGTACCGGCTGTGGACGATATTTCTTTTACAGTCGCTCCCGGGAAAATTATAGCCTTGGTAGGACCTTCCGGCAGCGGTAAAAGCACCCTGATTAATCTAATTAACCGTTTCTATGATCCGCAGTACGGGCATGTTTTGATGGATGGTCATGATTTGCGCGACCTCAGGCTGAACTGGATCCGGCAGAACATCGCTCTTGTGCTGCAGGATGGTTTTTTATTCTGGGGAACAGTCCGGGAAAATATCCGCTATGGCAAAATCGATGCTACAGATCAGGAAGTGGAGGAAGCTGCCCGTTTGACGAATGCTGATGAATTTATCCGCTGCCTGCCGGACAGCTATGAAACAGCCCTGGGAGAACGAGGCGTTACCCTCTCGGGCGGTCAGAGGCAGCGCATCGCTATCGCACGCGCCATACTAAAAAATGCTCCGATCCTGATCCTGGACGAAGCAACTTCATCCCTTGATATGGAATCAGAGCAAAAAATACAGGCAGCGCTGCGGGTACTGACCGTACACCGTACAACCTTCATTATTGCCCACCGGTTATCAACTGTTGAACATGCTGATGAAATTTTTGTTCTCAGTAAAGGCCGTCTTCTGCAGCGCGGAAATCATGAAACACTGGTTAGGCAGGATGGATTATACAGCCGCATTCATGCCCTGCATAGACATGGTACCGGGAGTGGGCATGATATAATGGTATAATAAATACATTCTCATATGGAATGCAATTTTCGGAGGAATCCAAATGTCCCGTAACCCCAACATAATTCTTATTTTTACCGATGAACAGCGCTATGATACCATTGGTGCAGCCGGTTTTCCATGGATGAAAACTCCCAATCTTGATCGGATGATAAAAGAAGGCTGCCTTTTTACCAATGCCTATACACCCAATCCGGTATGCATTCCCGCCCGGCATAATCTTATTACCGGCCTTACGGCGCGTTATCACGGATACCCGAATAACGAATCATATCCGTATACTGCAGATTTGCCGGTATTACCGAAATTGTTATCTAATGCCGGTTATGAAACCAGGGCAATAGGAAAAATGCATTTTCATCCTGTACGCCGTCATCATGGCTTCGATAAAATGGAGCTCATGGAGGAAATTCCGATATACCGCGAATGGGATGAATATGCCATGTATCTGAAAGAAAAAGGCTATGGAAGCATTATTAACATTCATGGTGTTCGGAACCTGCTATATCATGCCGCCCAGCGTTCTCTGATGCCTGAAGAGCATCATCCGTCCAACTGGGTAGGAGACCGTGCTGCCGATTTCCTGCGTACCAACCGGGGCCGGCACCCGTTTTTTCTGAAAGCAAGTTTTATTGCTCCCCATCCTCCCTTTCACGTGCCTGATTCTTACGCCGATATGTACCTTGATGCCGAACTGCCGGTTCCGCGTACAAGTGAAACACCGCTTTCGCCTGCAGCGCAGCGCCGTTCTCCTGATCTCGGTATGCCGCATGTCAGGGGTATACGCCGTTCAAAAGAATTTTATCATGCTGCTGTTTCCCTGGTTGATTTTAATACCGGTAAAATTCTTTCCGCCCTGGAAGAAACCGGGGAACTTGAGAATACCATGATTATTTATACCAGTGATCACGGTGACTTTATAGGCGATTACGGCTTATTCGATAAACAGCTACCCTATGACAGCTGCGCAAAAATACCGCTTATCATCCGTTATCCGGGAATATTTAAACCAGGTTCGCGCTTTGAGGCTTTTGCCGATTTGAATGATATTCTTCCAACCATACTGCAGACTGCCGGAATCAAGTATCCGGGTCCGGAACTTCCCGGCGAATCTTTAGCTCCGGGTAATTGCAGAAAAGACCGCAGCTATCAGTATATAGAGCACGCTGCCGGCTCCCAGCGCTGGATTTCCCTGCGTAATAAAACGCATAAATTCAATTATTATTTTGCCGGAGGGTATGAAGAATTGTTCGATATGCAGAAAGACCCATGCGAATCGGTAAATCTGCTTCATGGAAAATACAGTCAGGAAATAACAGATATCCGCGATGAACTCTATAAAATGCTCTGCTCCTATGAAGAACGCTGGGGTTTGCCCGGAATGACTTATAAAGGGCAATTACTGGTTTTGGAAAAACCGGAAGAATTAAAAATAAAAAACCGCGTCAACCCTCAATTCCAGTCTTTTCATACCCGCCTTACCGATCAGCCGGAAAAATCCGGTATGAATGATTTTTTCAGCGAGATGTTTAATGCCAGTTGTAAAGAAAATAAATACTATAAACTGGGAGATCTTAATCTGGAGCAATGGAAAGAGAATTGCGCCCGGGCAGGCCTTGATGCAGAACCTGTTATAAAAAAAATAAGAAAGAGTATTCTTTAAGGGTGCAAATTTATTTCTTGGGTAAATAAAACAACAAAGCCCGCTTTTTCTATTAATAGAAATAAGTTTGCACAGTGGGAGAAAAAAAAGTATGCCCCATGTTGTCTATGATTTTCTGCAGACTAAAGACGCATACCCAAGAAAAAAAATCTAACCCATTCTTTAAACATATATTTACTATAAAGCAGTAATAGATTATAATCATTCCATTATGAGAGGATATTATGGTTAAATTGGGAATCAGATTTAAAATTATGTTTTTATCCATATCCGGGCTTATGTTTTTTACGCTCTTTCTTGCTGTCAGCGATTTGATAAATTTACGGAAAAATATTATTTTTTCGATTACCCAAAAAAGCCGATCCCTGGTTGATAACGCCGAATCCGTGCGTAATGATTTGGCCGCCAAAATATCGGCCGGACTTATCAGGCCGTTTTCGGAAATAGAACCCGCCAAAATTGTCGATGCTGTCCCTATAATTACCGCTATACGGCTGGCTGAAAAAAATTCACACTCCTCTGATTACCGGGTGCGTGTGCCCAAATTCCTCCCGCGTAATCCGGCCAACCTCCCTGATGAAATTGAAAAACAGGTTCTCGAAGAATTTAAAGAAAAGAATCTGACTGAAAAAACCGTTATTGATGACAAACTCAATGCCGTCCGTTATTTCCGGCCCATACGCCTTACAGCTGATTGTATGTATTGCCATGGCAGCCCGCAGGGCGAGGCTGATGTTACCGGCGGAATAAAAGAAGGCTGGCAGGACGGAGAAATGCACGGGGCTTTTGAAATTATTACTCCCCTGATGGAATTTTCCAGGCAATTCCGCAGCGCTTTACTGAATAAAATTATTTTGCTTTCAGTTATAACGGTAATTATAATTTTTGTTTCCCTGCTTTTATCCCGGGCGATAACCCGCCCCTTGCAGCAATGCGTTTCTTTTGCCCGCGAACTGCAGAATGGAAATCTGCTTTCCCGCGTGGAGAATTCCGCAAAAGATGAAACCGGTGAACTGGCCGATGCCCTTAATTCCATGGCTGCCAATCTGCGCAGTATTTTTTTAAAAATTTCCGGTATTTCCTGGGAGCTTAATTCCCAATCGGCCAGGCTCACATGTGTTTCCGAACAAATGAATGAAAGCGCTCTTAATCTGCATCAAAAATCCAATTCTGTTGCAGCCGGAGCTGAAGAGATGAGCGTAAATATGTCGTCGGTTTCGCATGCTGCCGAACAGTCAAATCAGAGCACTTCAACCATTGCCGCTGCCACTGAAGAAATGACAACAACTGTCGGAGAAATCGCCCATAATGCCGAAAATGCCCGCATTGCCGCAAAAAATGCCGTAACCTCGGTAGAAGAATCCGTACAGGCAGTGATGAAACTTGATGAATCATCGGCGGAAATCAGCAAAGTTACTGATATGATTAACGAAATATCCGAGCAGACCAAACTGCTCGCGCTTAATGCAACGATTGAAGCAGCGCGCGCCGGGAGCGCCGGGAAAGGTTTTGCGGTTGTAGCCAATGAAGTCAAAGAGCTTGCCAATCAAACCAACAGCATGACCGAGGATATAAGAAAAAAAATTGATCAGATGAAAGTATCGGCGAGAAATTCCATCGGCAATATTCAGAACATCCGGAGTGTAATCGGCAAGCTAGACGATATTGTTACAAGCATTGCCGCTTCAGTCGAAGAGCAATCCGTTACCACCCGCGACATTGCAGGCAATATCAGCAGAACCGCGGGAGGAATGCAGGAAATATCCAAAAATGTATCCGAAGCCTCAGCTGCTTCCAAATCAATTGCCGTAGACATTGTTGATGTTAATGAAAAAAGCAACGAAGTTGCCAAGGCAAGCGACCATCTGCAGAAAAACGCAGGAGAACTTATGCACATGGGCGAAACCCTGATGAATTTTATCAGGCAGTTTAAACTTGAAGACAGCAAGGAATCGTCCCGCGGCTTGACCGTTAAGGAAACTCCTTCTTCAGCGCCGGTGGAGAAACTGATAGAATGGAACGAAGGTCTCTCGGTACAGGTAAGTGATTTTGACAGCCAGCATAAAAAACTTATCGATATTATCAACAGTCTGCACCGGGCGTTTTGTTTAAAAAATAGCGCTTCGGATTTGACAAAAATATTTTCCGATCTGGTGGACTATACGGCCGGGCATTTTCAGGCTGAAGAAAAATTAATGACGGAAAAAAATTATCCGGAACTGTCAATACATAAAGCCGAGCATCAGGCGCTGGTAAAAAAGGCTCTGGAACTGAAAACAAAATTTGAAAAGCAAAGCGCCCTGATTGATCTGGATCTTTTTGATTTTCTCAAAGACTGGCTGAAAAATCACATTCTGGGCACGGACCGCCGCTATGGCGGTTTTTTTAACTCCCGGGGCATAAATTGATACTTTCCTCCAAAATTGCGGTTTTCCTGCTTACAGGATTTCTGCTGCTTGCTCCTGAAAAGGAATACCGTAAAAAAGCTGCCGAAATTACCCCGGTAAAAGAATTCAACCGCCGGCTTGATCTTGCAGGCTGGCAATTCTCCGAAATAAAATCTTCCGCACTCAAACAGGTTTATGAATATTACGAATACCCGGCGCAAAAAAAAGACACTCCGGTTTTTCTGCTTTTGCACGGTATGAACCTTGACGGCAAAACCTTTCTTGAATTATCGCCGCTAACAGCCGCTTTCCGGCTTTTGGCTCTGAATTTTCCGGAACGTTCGGATTATTATCAGGGCAGTATGCAGGACTGCGTTTTGCTGATTCAGGATTTCTGCCGGACCATGAATTTAAAAGAAATATATCTGGCCGGAGTATCATACGGCGGTATTGCAGCCATGTCTTTTACCGCAGCCGATACCGGAATTAAGGTAAAGGCTCTGGCTCTGCTTGCCACTTTTACTTCCGGAGCGCTGGAAGATGAAATTCCCAGAAATATTATTTATAATACTTTTATAAAAAATACTGAAGATTATAAAATTTTATGGATGATGGAAAAATTTTATCATCTGGCCGGAAACGGGAAAAACAGCAAAAGTATAGGTCGTATATTAAAAATCAAACATCCGGCGTTTTACCGGCAGGNNTTAAATGCCGGCGAAAAACTAAAAGCCGTATACTGCCCGGCAGTACAGATTCACGGAATAAACGATAAAACCGTGCCTTATAAGCGGGCGCAGCAAAGTCTTGAAATTAAACCGCAGATGCCTTTTTATACTATTGCCCGGGCAGGACATGATGTTGTTTCCACGCACGGAAACGAGATTGCAGAGATCCTGCTGGACTTTTGTTCCAATCTGCCATACAGCTCCAAAAAAAAATAATTAAGCGCAGATCTCCATCCGGCTTGCATGTATTCATTGCATGAAAATAAGTCATAAATTGATTAATAAAACCCGGGCGTCTTTAATCAGCTTGTCAGGCAATGTCTTTGGGTGCAAATTTCTTTCTTGGGTAAATAAAATAATANNAAAATAATAGAAATAAATTTGCAAGGTGGGAGAAAAAAAGAGAATGCCCCAGGTTGTCAAGCATTTTCTGCAGATTAAATATTGTTGCGTACCCAAGAAAAAAAATCATACCCAATGTCTTTTGGCCGGAAGTTCAATCATGACTTCGCTGCCTTCTTTATGATAGGCTACAGTAGAATGCATGGCAGCCATGGCTATACCGCGTCCGTGCAGATGATCATTCCTGAAAAAATCAGGATCAAGGTATTTATGATAATCAAAACCTTTTCCCTGATCGCGGATTAAAAGCTGGACAAAACCGTTAAGTTTGCGTAAAGTAACCCGTACCGATTTTTGTCTGTGTTCTTTGCTGTTTAAAAGCCGGTATATTGCTTTTTCGTATTGATCGCCCAGCAATAATCTGGTTTTATCTTCGTAACTTAAACCCAGATTTCCGTGCTCAATGGCATTGATTAAAAGTTCACTGGCAGCAATAACTGCAGCTTCAGGATCAGCGCATAACGCAGCAATTGTTGAGGAAAAATCCCAGGCTTCGGAAAAGTTTTTAATCGTAAAACAGCCCAAATCACAGGTGCCAAGAATACCCGCATTTTCGTTTTTTCTAACCTGCAGGTGCTCGCTGCGCATAATGGCGGAATTAAGGAGAACTGCGAGATCGGAAGGAGCGAAAGGTTTGGTAATGCAGAAATATGCGCCCTGGTTCATTGCAGTGATAATTTCTTTTTTTGAGCAATTGCACCCGGTCATGATTATGACCGGAACAGGCCAGGAAATAAAACACTCCCTGATTTTCCGCATTAGTTCCAGACCGCCCAGATCATGCATGACCCGGTCGGCTGCCAGAGCGGCAAAACGATCCGGTTTTTCTTTTATGGCAGCAAGAGCATCATCGCCCCGGCTGTAAGTATGGACAGTAAACCCGGATTGCTGCAGAAAAACCGCCAAATCCTCAAGAAGATTTTCATCATCATCAATAATGGCGATTTTTCTGCATCTGCGCATTTTAAAATTTCAGGCAGCGCTGCTGCGCTTTAATGCGTTATCAAGTATAATAGTATCATCAGAGCTTACCAGCAGGCTGATATTCAGAATCATTACCAGTTTGTTGTTTTTTTTGCCGATTTTCTCTATGACACTGGTTTTCTCGGCTACTGCCGGCATTTCCTGGATTTCGTTTGCGGTAAAACCCATAACATCGGAAACCGCGTCAACAATTATTCCATAATGTGTGTTTTTCCCTTCGCTGTTTATAATAATGGCAACCGGATGCGCACTGTCTTTACCCGGCAGGGAGAATTTGGCACGCAGATCAATCAGCGGAATGACAATCCCGCGCAGGTTAATTATTCCTTTTACATAAGCAGGAACTCCGGGCAGGTGTGTTACATGGGGCACTGATTCAATGCCCTGTACGGCAAGAATGGGAATTCCGTATTCTTCTCCTTCCAGAGAAAAAGTTACAAATTGTTTTTCGCCGGATGAAAGATCTGAACCGATATTTTCCAGAGACTCATGGTCAGTACTGCTCATAACCGCCTCCTGCAGAGTGGGTGTCGTCTTCATGATTTTTATTTCTCAGTTTGTCAAGAGAAGATTTTGTTTCGTTTTTATTTGCATCCGGTTTTTTTAAATTCCTGGCGGATTTTTCAGGAGCCGCAATTTTTAAGGTATGTTCTTTATTGGCCGTTTTTTTAACAGCAGACAGATTGGTTTCCGGAATTTTAAAATACGCAATAGTGGCATTTAGTTCCTGGGCCTGTCCGGACATTTCTTCTGCAGCCGCAGCCGATTCTTCCACCAGGGATGCGTTCTGCTGGGTGTTTTCATCAAGCGAGCTGATGGCTTTGTTTACCTGTTCGGCGCTGGCTAATTGTTCATCGGAAGCCGCGGAAATTTCTGCAACCAGACCGGAGACTTTTTTTACAACATCGTTGATTTCAGCCAGGGCCTGCCCGGTAGACTGAACAATACTTGATCCGTTGTCAACCTTGTTATTGCTGTCATTAATGAGGGTTCCGATTTCTTTGGCTGCTTCGTCGGAACGCTGGGCGAGCTTGCGCACCTCTACGGCTACTACAGCAAAGCCCCGGCCGTGTTCGCCGGCACGGGCTGCTTCGATGGAAGCATTAAGAGCCAGCAGATTGGTCTGAAAGGCGATCTCATTCATAACGCTGATTATATCCGAGATTTTCTTGCTGGCATTTGATATTTCACTCATGGAGGTTATGGCATTCTGTACTGCCTGGGCGCCGGCTGCTGCTTTTTTTTCCGCATCTTTGGCTAAATTATTGGCTTGCTGCGAATTTTCAGTATTGCCTTTAATGGCAGCGCTCATTTCTTCCATGGAAGATGCGGTCTCTTCAAGGGC
>DNNS01000079.1 GCA_003497555.1 Spirochaetia bacterium | reverse complement strand
CCAAGAAATAAATTTGCACCCGGACTTTTTAAGCAAGTTGCATTAATTTATTTAATAAAATATAATCTTAAATATGATAAAAAATGGAAAAGTTCTATTAAAAGGCAATGAAGTGATCTGTCAGGCAGCTATAAATGCCGGGCTTAAGTTTTTTGCCGGTTATCCTATAACACCGCAAAATGAAATTCCCGAATATATGTCCTCTCACCTGCCGGCAGCCGGTGGAATTTTTATCCAGGCTGAATCGGAAACTGCCGCTATTAATATGATCTTTGGAGCTTCAGCAGCCGGTTTTCGGGCCATGACTTCTTCCAGTTCGCCAGGTATTGCCTTGAAGCAAGAAGGTATATCCTACATAGCTGCCGGTGAACTTCCTTGTGTCATTGTAAACATTATGCGGGGCGGACCCGGTCTTGGCAACATACGGGCATCCCAGGCAGATTATTTTATGAGCGTAAAAGGCGGCGGACATGGAGATTATCACTGCATTGTTTTATCGCCTGCATCTCACAGTGAAGCCTGGTCTATGGTTATGAACGCATTTGATTATGCGGATTATTACCGCAACCCGGTGATGATTCTTGGCGATGGTATTTTCGGACAAATGATGGAACCGCTCGAATTCACTGAATATAAATCCATAAAAAAGCTGCCTTCCAAATCCGGATGGCGCCTTGACGGCTGTGCCGGACGTGAAGCTCATGTGATAAAAACTCTGCATCTTGATCCCCCGGATGCTCTTATTACTCATAATGCCCGTCTGCAAAAAAAATATTCTTTGATAACAGAAGAATTATGTCTGGCAGAAGAATATATGTGCCATNNATAATAACCGGTTACGGTATTACCGGTCGTATCAGCCGTGAAGCCTGTTCTGTTCTGCGAGCATCCGGAATTAAGGCAGGTTTAATCAGGCCTATTTCCTTATGGCCTTTTCCGGCAAAAATTTATGCCCAATACAAAGGCCGTAAATTTTTAACGGTGGAAATGAGCGCCGGGCAGTTTATTGAAGATGTAAGACTATCCTTAAGCGGCGATAAAACAGAATTCCTGGGTTTGGGCGGAGGATGGTATCCCGATACCGAACAGATAGTTGAAAAGGTTAAAAACATATTATGAAAAAAGCTCTTCGTCCCGGCCGTATGAGTTATTGTCCGGGCTGCGGTCATACTATTATTCATAGAATAATGGGTGATCTTATCGACGAGATGAATCTGCGCGAAAAGACTATAGGCAGCGCTCCGGTCGGCTGCTCGGTACTGCTGTATAATTTTTTTGATTTTGATATAATAGAATGTGCCCACGGCAGAGTACCGGCAGTAATGACCGCTATCAAGCGCCTGCGTCCTGATAAATTTGTTTTTGCCTATCAGGGTGACGGAGATCTGGCTGCTATCGGAACCAATGAAACCATACATGCAGCCAACCGGGGCGAAAACATTTCTGTAATATTCGTCAATAATGCAGTTTACGGAATGACGCGGGGACAAATGGCGCCGACTACCCTGCCGGGGCAGATTACTACAACAACTCCCAGGGGACGCGGCCAGGGCGGGGAGGGCAGCCCCATGAAAATGTGCGAACTCATTTCCACCCTTGAGGCTCCGGTTTATGTTGAACGTACCGCTGTAAACAATGCCGAGGGAATAAAAAAAACTCGTGAAGCCCTGAAAAAATCATTTCTTTGCCAGCTGGAAGGGCGCGGGTATTCTTTTATTGAAATTCTCGCCATGTGTCCAACCAACTGGAAAATTTCCACTAAAGAATCATTACAGTTTGTTACTAAAATGGAATCATATTTCCCGCTGGGTGTGTTTAAAGATAAAAGGAATTTTTCATGAGGGAAGAAATTGTTATCGGCGGTTTCGGCGGACAGGGAGTTATTTTAGCAGGAAACCTCCTGGCCTGGGCTGCTATGCAGAGCGGGTATGAAGTAACAGCCATGTTTTCGTACGGGGCGGAAATGCGCGGCGGAACCGCCAATACATCAGTAATAATTTCTTCTGACCCGGTGGGAAGCCCGGTGGTGCTTAATCCTACCATGGCTTTGCTGATGAATGACGGCTCAATAGAAAAATATATTCCGCAAATGAAGCCGGGAGCCTTGTGTCTGATTAATTCTTCAGTATGCAGGGCAGCGCCGTCCGGGAACGGGCTGCGTTATATATTTATTCCGGCTAATGAACTTGCAAGCCGCGCCGGCGAGGTAAAATCCGCCAATATAGTAATGCTCGGGTGTCTGCTGGCTGCAGCCGGGGTAGCTGAAATAAAAAACATGGAACAGGCTGTGGAAATTTATTTTAAAAAGAAAAAAAATGATCTGATTAAATTTAATTTAGCGGCGCTGGCAGCCGGGTTCTCGTATAAATTATAACTTTTTCCCGCATTTTGTTGTATAGTTCAGCAGATTATATTATAACAGGCTCATTATGACTCTTGAACAGACTTTACAGGATTTTATTACTTCTACCAAAGAGCAATTCCGGCAGATAAGTGAAATTTTTAAAAAGACCGATGAACATTTCCGGAAAACCGACGAACAAATGAAAAAAACCGACGAGCAAATGAAAAGGACTGATGAACATTTTAGAATGACCGATCATGAAATTAATAAATTAATCAGAAAATCAGCTGAATACGACGGTAACTGGGGAAAGCTGGTTGAAGCTCTGGTTAAGCCCTCGGTACTTGAGCTTTTTAAACAGCGGGGTATTATTGTTAATGAAACTTTTGAAAGAGCGGCATGCAAACTATCAGAAACAGAAAAAATTGAAATAGATATTCTGGCTGTTAATTCCAATGTGGTTATAGCTATTGAGGTAAAAACCACTCTTAATCGTGAAGATGTCGATCGTCATATTGAAAAACGTCTGAAATTATTTAAACGTTTTTTCAGGCAATATTCTTCTTACCATATAATCGGTGCTGTCGCTTATATTAAAGCAGCAGATGAAGCCGATGAATATGCAGCCGGTAAAGGGCTTTTTACTCTCGCGTTTAAAGGCAGTTCGCTTGTAATTATAACCAACAATTCTGATTTTCAGCCGGTTTATTTCTAATGAATATCATCAGCTTGATTAAAAAAATTGAAACTACTCAGATTTTAAAATTTTTTTTTCGTAGTAAAATCATAAAGCTAAAAATTTTTAACCGCAGAGTACCACCCCTTTGTCCCGCCACGCAGAGAATCCGGTGTTAAGTACACTCTGCGCCTCTTGCGCGTGGCTTACTTGTACGTTT
>DNNS01000128.1 GCA_003497555.1 Spirochaetia bacterium | reverse complement strand
TGTTGATGATTGCAGCCTGGGCGCTACATCTTGACGGAAGCAGCTATGTTGAGCTTCCCAATATCAATAATCTTAAAATGGGCATAAGTGATTACAGTATCTGTTTTTACTTTAAACTTGATGATCTGAATAACAACTATCATTTCCTGCGATCAGGATGCACGGGTGACGGATTTCTCATCCGAATACTAGATTAAAAACTTTTTGTCCGCTTTGATNNTTATTGGTGTTCGTCGCAGAGTGCGTATTTCATCGTTTCGGGGTCCCTCCGGATATGACGACTCCCTGGAAAATATTGTTTACCACCCGAACATCCTGTTCTAAAGAGCACGAAGTTCACGAAGGGCGACTTCCTGTCGCCTAAAAAGATAGTGCGCCTTCGTTAACTTCGTGTGCTTCGTGGTAAAATTCTATTTTTATTACTTCGACTGCGATCAGCATAGGTGTTTCGGGTGTCTCAATTTAAACACCTGTAGTGGGGCTTCTCGAACTATGACGACTCCCTGTAAATGTTTTTATTTTACAAGAAATTAGTATGGCTGTTGTATAAAACAGTATCAGATAATTTAAAAAATACAGAGAAAATTTTATGAAATCGGCTTGGGATCAAAAGGCAGATTTTCTTCTGTTTCAATCAGATGATTAAGCAGCATTTTTTCCAGTGCGGCAATCTGCTGTTTAAATTTTCCGGAATAATACAGATTAGTCATTTCCTGCGGATCATTTTCCAGATTATAAAATTCATTTTTATCTTTGATTCTATATACCAGTTTGTATTTATCCGTTCTGATCATTTTGGCTTTGCGCAGGGAATCGGGCATTATTTCACGCAGCCGGGCTTTGATTAAATACCCGACAATTTTTTTCCGGGTATTATCGGGCTCGATTTTTAATTCCAGCAGTTCTTTTTCATGACCGCCTTCGGCAAACACATATTCTTTGTGCTCTGTGGTTTCGCCCCGCAGGCATTTCAGCAGGGATTTTCCCTGTATTCCGTACGGATGAGCAAGACCGAGTATATCAAGCAGTGTTGGCAGCAGATCGATATTTTCGCTGAAAGCATTAATCTGTCTGCAGTTGAAATTTTTGGGATAATGTATTGTCAGGGGAATATGCAGAAGACAATCATGAAAAATGGTATCCCATTTTTCAGGCAGGCCGTACTGCCCGGCAAAATCTCCGTGATCACTGGTAAAAATAATTATGGTATTATCAAGCTGCCCGCTTTTTTCCAGGGCATTATACAGTTCTTTAACGCGGTTATCTATAAAAGCTATCATCCCGTAGTAACAGGCCAGCATTTCTTTGCGGTCATGCTCCGTGAGCTCAGAGAAACGGTGCAGTTCGTGCAGTTTTTTCATAAACTCAGGTTTGTCCTGTCCCGGGTTACCGGGGAGCAGTGAAATATCTTTTTTCATAATACATGAATAATAGGGCTCCATGATTGTATAAGGGGGATGGGTAAATTTGTAATTAATATTCAGAAAGAACGGTTTTTCCCGGCTTTTATTGATATAATCAATTGCCTGCTGTGTCCCTTTGTAATCGGTATGCTGCTTTTCATCAATATTAAGCCGGCCCCAGAGGTAATTATCGGCTTTAAGATCTCCTTCTTTGCGGCAATTGGAGGTAAATCCTGCGGCATCGGCATCAGGTTCTTCTTCGTTTTGGGTCAAGAAACTGCTGAAGCATAGATTTGAAATTTTATCGCTTACTGTATGGTTTTTCAGGGCCAGCGCTGTTTCGTAACCGTTATTTTTAAGTATCTCTGCCAGATTGATTTCACCCGCCTGCAGGGGAATTCCGAGTGTACGGTGTCCGCCGTTATGACAATATCTGCCGTTATACAGAGCCGAGCGCGAAGGTACGCATTTGGAATGAACCGTATAATGATTATTAAAAACTACACCCCGGGAGGCAAGCTGATCGAGAAAAGGAGTATCGCTGTCACGATTTCCGGCATAATGAAGAAAATCGCCGCGCAGTTCTTCCGCAATGATCAATAAAATATTCGGCTGCATAGAATAAGACTCCTGAAAATGGCGGAGTTTATTATACATTAAATCCCGAAAAAAAATTGTATTATTTTGATCTGCTGATTGTATTTTTTTTTAGTGCAAAACGATTTTTCCCGAAGCCCTTTTCCAGTTTTACAGAAAAAAAGCTGTACTATGCTGCGAAGCAAAGGGACTTTCTGCTTTTCCGGCAGGGTTGTTGCTTTCAGATGTTGTCGTTTTTTTCTGTTACACAAGCCAGCTCATCTAAATGGCTTTGCGCTGAAAATTTTTTGGGTAAAAGTTACGGGCCCTGCTTTTTAATAACCGGCACATGACCTGCAGCACAATCAGGGGCCGGGGCATTATCCCCGGTTTTTTTCATCCATTCCGTAAGCAGCCCGGAAAGGCGGTTTTGCACCGGCTGTACTTGTGCCTGGCCGGCAAGATTACGCATTTCAAACGGGTCTTCCTGCAGATCATATAATTCATCCATTGCCTGCGGGTTATGAACATATTTATATCTGCGGTCACGTACAGCTCGTAAATAAAAACTCATACCGTTATAAAGATCATAAGCGCCATAGGCTATATCGGGGAAACCCGGTACCCATGAAGATCCGCAAAGACNNTCCAGGCGAAAAAGGGTTTCACCGATGTCCAGCATGGACACAAATACCCGCTGACCGGCTGACTGGCTATCCGGGCGGCAAATAATCAGCGGTACGCGCCACACTTCCTCATAAAAATACGGACCTTTGTCAAAACGTCCGTGCGCTCCCTGCATATCCCCGTGATCCGAAGTAAACATGATTATCGTATTGTTACCAGCCGGATGACGGCTCAACGCGTAAAGCACCCGGCCGATAGCTTCGTCAGTCATGGTAATATGCGCCTGTGAATACGCGATAATTTTTTTCCATTCTTGATCGCTAA
>DNNS01000559.1 GCA_003497555.1 Spirochaetia bacterium | reverse complement strand
TAAATCTGCCAAAACACTTCTTAAAAACCAACAGAACAAATAAAAACGGATTTTTATTATATAATATCAGGATTCTTTTTAACCATAAGAGAGGAAAATAATGACATTTAAAATAAAGCCGGTTACTCTAAAACGCAGATCCGCTGCTAATAAAAATACCCGGCCGGGAAAACGGCCCAATATTATTGTTATTACAACTGATCATCATTCCAATACCGCACTGGCATCAAACGGTTTTAACCGCCACTCTCCGGGCAGTGACCGTCTGGCAAACGAAGGAGTTGCTTTTACTCATGCTACAACTACTACCGAGATGTGCGGTCCTGCGCGCTGCGCTATGCAGACCGGCATGTTTCCGAATTATCTCGGAGTTCCCAATAACCGCTGGGCCGGGAAAGGCGTAAAAACCCAGCTGCTTCCGCCTGGATGCGGAATAAAAACCCTGCCTGATTATTTTAAACCTGCAGGCTACACTTGCGGATTTGTGGGTAAACTGCACATGTCCGGCAACCCGCTGGAATACGGTTATGATGATTTTTCCAACAATAATTTTAAAGGCAGAGGGAAAAACCGGTATTTTTCTTCGCGCACCTATGCAGAGTATCAGAAATTAAAAAAAGTTGATTTTGCCGCTAAACCGCCGGTAATTGATCAGACAGAAAATGCCCTGCGCTACTGCCATGAAGATGAATGTTATGCCATGAGCGGCCGCCTGGTAAATTATACCCGTGAACACACTTACACTGCCTGTAATTTTGACGAAGGCAAGCGCATGATTAGCTGTTATAAAAAATTAAAAAATCCTTTTGTGGTTCATATCAATCTTGATCTGGCTCCGCACTGGCCGTACATTGTGCCTGAGCCCTATGCATCCATGTATAAGGCAGATGATTTTAAGCCCTGGGCGAACTTCCGGGATCCGCTTTCCAAACATCCGCTCCGATCCAAAATCAGTCAGAATATCTGGAGAACCAATGATGAACCCTGGGAAAGATGGGCGGAGTCTTTAGCCAAGTATTACGGGCTTTGCGCCATGGTAGAAGATGAAGCTAATGAACTTCTGACCTTTCTTGATGATGAAAATTTAAGCGAAAATTCCATTGTTATCTGGACAGCTGATCATGGCGCGGTAAACGGTGCGCATGGAATTTTTGACAAGGATTTCCGTATGGTAGATGAAATCTACCGCATCCCGCTTCTGGTGCGCTGGCCCATGGGGAATCTCGCTGCCGGAAAACGCTCCTCTGCTCTGGTGCACAATGCCGATATTCTGCCGACAATTATGGAACTTTCCGGTATTTCAGTGCCCGAAACCATGCAGTGTAAAAGCTTTGTTCCGGCTCTGCGCGGAGAAGAACAAATGCGTGGAGAAATTGATTTTGCTTTCTGGAGCAATGGCGGAGATCCTTCCATGCTCGCTACAGTACGGGCTATACGCACCCATGATTTTAAATATGTTTTTAATGCCGGCGATATTGATGAATTTTATGATTTAAAAAAAGATCCGGCAGAGCTGGAAAATGTTATTGATGAGCCTGCCTATGCTGAAGAAGTAAAAAATCTGCGTAAATTAATGCATCAGGTACTTACAGAAACTGATGATTTCTGTCTGCCTTTTGCCCGGGAGAGACTTTTAGGCTGTAAAGAAAAAACAAGTTCAGCGCCGCTTGCGCATTATCTGGAAACGCCTAATGATTTCGGGCTGCGAACCAATTGTCCATGGCATTTTAAATAATAACTTGATAGGTTTTAGTATTTATCATTTTCAGAATAGCGCAAAATAGAATTGCCTTCTATTTGCATTTATAATACCGACTCGTACTACGGCATGCTTGTACAACGCCTGGGTCTTATGGGAAGAAGATGAGCGGGGCCGGCGGAAAAAATAAAACATGTAAAGTATGATGAAGTGCAAAGAGATCCGTTTGAAGCCTGCCCTGAACAGATAGTATGTGCCGAAGGCATAATTAGTCTTTAAAAACGAAAAGGCCGCAAAATATGCCAGGCAAGACATCGGCTGAAGTGTACGGTTAGAAATGGAGAATTCGGGAGTTTTGCCGAAAATTACCGAGAGATAGCCTTTTGGTCACCGGGCGGTTGGGAAAATGTGCGACATAACAATATTTTCTGTGTANNTTTTTAAAAATCCGGCTGAATTGCTGATAACTCCCAAAACCGGCTTCATAGCATAGCCTCAGCAGGTTGGACTCCTTTTGTGTTCGGGCAAGAGCAACAAATGCATCAAGTTTAATTCTGTTGCGGTATTCGACGAATGCTACGCCGGTTTCTTTACGGAACTTCCTGCTTATGATAGTCTCATGCAGGTTAAGCTGTTGTGACAGAGATTGAAGACTGATTTCACCTTCACTATTATTTATTATTTTAATACACTCCGAAACATCACTTCCTATTTCAGCGGTTTTTTCATTATTAACTGCTGTTTTGACGGCATTCCATGCCAGATAAAGGCAGTGCCTGATTCCGCTATTAAATACAAGCGCATCGTTTTTTCTATTATTAAGATCTGACAACAGATTGTTTAACAAATCAGCATCTCTGGGCTTGATGTTTTGGCAAAAATAATCATCCGGGTTATAGGCAATCAAATTTTTATAAAATTTATTGTGCCTCACCTCATTGAGAATTTTGGTTTCAAAAAGCACAATCCACATCTTGAGATCGGAAGTTTTTCCTAATAGCACATGTTCCTGTCCGGGGAAAAGAAAAAGCAAAGTATTTTTTTTTATATCAAAACGTTTCTTCCCGATCATATAAAATCCATGTCCAGAGTATACAAGGTTCATTTCAAGTATTTCATGTCTGTGCGGAGGTCTAATGAATTCATAATATTGATAGAGGATTAATTTTCCCTTAAAGCTGCCCGAAGATATTTTTTTTATTTCCATGTTGTGTAAAAAAATGATAAGAATTAAAAATTAATGAGAAGAATTATTTCATTATATGCATTACAATAATTATATAATAGACAGTTTCCTTTAACAACACGCACGCATGTATTAAAGATGCATGTATCTGCTGTAGGTAGAGCGCAAAATTTATAATTAAGGAGAAATCAATTATGAAACTCAATGTCAAATGTGAACTTTTAAATTCCGGTGAAATGGATTTGATCCATCAAAACGTCCTGCGTATCCTTGAGGAACTTGGTCTTAAGGTGGAGAATCAGAAAATTTTATCACGACTGGGAGACTTTGGCGGAAAAGTAGACCAGAAAAGGCACATCGTAACATTTTCGCCGGCGCTTATCGAGAGTTTTATCAATGATACCATAGAAGATATTCCCGGGGATGATGACAGTCTGCAAACAACTTCCGGCGGCTATTCTTTAAATTACATGGATATTAACGGAAATTTAGAACCTTTAACTATAAAAACGATCATCGGTATTTATACCCTGATCAGCAAATTACCTTATATTGATCGGCCCCATTCCTATATCGGAACACCGCATGATGTTCCGCTTCAGCTGCACCCTCTCTATGATGCATTACTATGCTGGAAATACGCAAAACCTTTTTCCTCGGCAAAATATAGCGTTATTATCAACCCAAAATTGAATCCCTACTTTTTTGA
>DNNS01000445.1 GCA_003497555.1 Spirochaetia bacterium | reverse complement strand
TGTAGAAATTATTTTTTTAATTTGAACCCAAGGGCTTTCGTTTGTAGCAAAATGCTGCCCAAGTAATAATATTGCAGATTTTTCATTTTTAATATGATTAATTGCTCCATTCGCTAATAAATGAGATTTCCCGATTCCCGCTTTGCCTTGTATAATTAAAACGGGATTTTGTGATAGTTTTACAGCATTGCAATTAATAAAATTGGAATAATTATAAATTGCTCTATTAATTTCTCTTAGATAATAAATATTTGATCTTAGTCTATCATTCTCAATATTATTTTTTTTATCATTCTTATTGTTTTTAAGAAAATCCTCCAAAATCGATACAATTTTATCGACATTACTGGTCATCTCATTGAATATTTTATTGATATTATTAATATTTATAAAATCTAATTCGTTCAAATTTATATTGTCATGCCAATTTTTAATAAGTTCAATTTTATTTAAAATTTCTTTATAATGACTTTTTACTTCTGTATTAATAAAGTTATTTAAATTATGTTTATAAAAGGATCTAAGAAAATGATCATATTTTGACTCTAATAATTTTTTAAAAGAATCATCATAAGCAAGGCCATTAAAATTTTTAGATATATCCAGTTCGACATTCAATTCTGGCGTATACCTTTGTCCTAAATTAGCAATATTATTCTTTACTTGCTCTACAAACCAGTCATGAGTAAAAAGTTTTTCATTAAACCAGAAGAAATAAATTCCAATGTTATTTTCATCTGATAGTTTTTCTATTAAATTAGAACTTTGCCATAAATCAATATGTACACTCTTATTTAATTTTTGAGCATATAATTCCAATTTACTTTTTTCTCTTTTCCAAATATCTATTTGTCCTTTTCGATTTTTTATTCTTGGATCATTTAAATTTATTGGTAGACAAATAATATATCTGAATAAATTAGGATGAGTTTTTACTGCAGTTTTAAATGATTTTTCAATCTGTTGGCATTGCGAATTGCCAAATGTAAAAAAATATTTCGCTTGCCAGCCGATTTCTTTTTTATTATTTAGTACACAATAAGCTTCTACCCCTCCATCTGGAGCTTCAATTCTATGAAATGTTTGTTTATTTTTAATTTTTTCTTTTCTTGCTAATTGACAAACCAATTCTTCGAAAGCTTTATTTTGACTGTTATTTAAACTTCTGATGTTATTCCAAGAGAAATTTAATTTATCTATCACTTCAGCACCTCAATCAACTCCGCAATCACCTTCAAATCCCCGCTATTTTCTTCCTTGATACTTATCATATTAAATTCACTATTTACCGGTACCAATTCAATTTTTTTAATAGCCCAATCATCATCATCTTTTCTGTAAACCGGGTTAAATCTCTTTACCGTATAACTACCGCCACTTTCCGGATCCGTATAATTATGATACTGGAATATATATATCTTATCCTTTTTCGGACTTGGTACTGGAAACCATGAAAAAATGCACCATGCGCCATCAGGTATTTCTGGTTCCATGGATTTCCCGGTTACCTGTACAACAATCAGACCTTTTTTAAGCGGTACATTTGTATTCGGTTTAACCCAGGTATCAAACTGTGGCTCCTGGGTATTATCAAAATATCCTGCAGCAGCTTTAAGCGTAAATGAAGGAATACATGTTATATGTTTTTCTTTTTTTGCAGGTTTCTCAACTCTGATAAACGGTTCTTTATCAATTAACGAAATTATGTTTGCCTTTTGCTGTTTTTGGCCATGACTCGCTCTCACATCTCCCGGCGGCGGATTGAGTCTAGTTTTATACTCAGTCCCGCTTTCCGTTGCCTTTTTCATTTCATCGTATATCTCAAGTATAACTTTTTTTGTTCTGTATTCACTGTAAATAGCAATTTCTTTTTCCTTCAGTACTCTGAAAGTTTCACCTGGAAAATCATTACCATAAATGTCCACTGGATCGAGAATATATGATAATTCATCCCGGCTAATTTTATAAAGATGGCTATAATAAGCATCTAATTCTGCTCGTATTATATATCTTCTCGTCTCTTCCCATGTGAATGGAAAAGAATTAAAATTCATATCAACAGCAAATGATCTTAAATCATTTGCTGTATAAATTAATTCAAGCACTCTAGGAGCAATGAAGTCAATAGCCTCTTGTGTGTAAATATCGGGAGGTAAAACAGGTAGTTGTTCCATAATATAAAAATTTAAATTAACTCCTCCGATTTTTTGTCTAACAATATAATCAAAAATGAAGCAGTTTACATTCGCTAAAAAGCAAGCTGCATGAAAAGCAGAATATTTTTTATCAAGAAATACAAGTTGTGCGCTATCGGCCAAACCAGCATATGGAATTATTGTAAAAACTGCAGTTCTTTCAAGCTTCGCGCTTGTAACTTTACGAAATGCTATTAACCAATTCCATGACCAATATGGCGGAATGCGATTTTGAATATCATTTTTTGTAACCCAATATTGTGGTGTTATTTTATAGTCAGGATTTTGATAATTTTTTAAAGACATTTCTGGCAATCCTCTACCGCCTTTGCCTTTTTCAGTTCCTTTCATGTCATAAGAAGAGAATCTATGATCAAAATGCCAAAATAATTTTGACTCATATAGCGGTAAGTAATCATTATTTTCTTTCTTTGAATAAAATAATTTACTATCGCTTGTTGAATTAAATAATCCTTGTAAGAATTTAATACCCCATGGATTTGAATTACTTGATTTATTAAAAATAATTGGTATGTTTTTATATAATTTTTTAGTTAATTCTGCATCATATTTTGTGCGAAAAATTGGGCAATTAAGTGTATTTGGATTCAGTAATTCAAAGTCGGTGATATTTAAATTAAAATATCTTTCTCTTTGCATAATCTGTTGAATATTTCGTATATAAAAAGCAAATTGAGGTATCAAGTTTTGTATTGATTGTCCAGTAATAATTAAAATACAGTATTTAATTACATTTGCAATTCCAGGAAAAAGAAATTCTTCATTCTCAAATCCTATAAGTTTTATTAATAATTTTTCTTTAATCAAGTGAGCAAAAAAAACTTTCGTAGAGTCATCTGTAGCAATACCTGTAGGTATAACTATTCCGAATTTGCCCCTTTTTGATAAAATAGTTGTTGATTCTTCTGTAAAAAGAGTATAAGTGTTCATTTTTCCCTTAGTTGTTAAAGGAAATTTATTGCTAAAACGAATAAAGTTATTTCGTTTATTTATTTTATACTTCGCATCAAAGAAATCTTTTGCCAAAGTTGGATTTTCAGAATTTAAATTTTTAATTACATCTTTTCTATTTTCACCAAGTAAGTTGGCTATTTTATTATCACGTGTTGAAAAAAATTGTTTTTCTTCAAGCTGCATTGATTCCCACGGAGGATTCCCAATCACACAATCAAATCCACCGTTCCAACCACAATGTGCATTTTCTGCTTTCTCATTTGCATGAGCGAATATGAATACATCCGGAAACTCAAGATGCCAGTGAAAAAACTGATATTCTTTTGCAAGCCTGTTTATTTCGTCTTTCATCCATTTTATTGTCTGATCCGGATAATCTTGTATATCCCGAAACACTCTCTCTGTAATTGGAAACTGTAATTTATTCGATCGTTTTTTCTCCCACATGAAAGCCGAACACCATGCATCTGCGATCAATTTTTCATACAGAAACTTTTTATTTTCCTTGAGCTTGTTAAACAATTCTTCTTTTTTACGTATACCGAGGACACTTTTATCATCTACATTTTCAAGTTCATTAATACTGTTTGTTATTTCTGATGCATCGTCAAAAATAGCAGTTAAAAGCTGCTGTCCTGATTTATAATCGATTCTTTCTTTTTTATTTTGTTTTTTGCTTGCTGAACAGTATTCCTTGTCATCCCCCTCGACAAGATTAAAGGCTTCGTCAGGTATGCCGTTCTTTATTAGTACAGGAGTTGCTCCGATTAAACTGTTTCCGTATTTTATATGATGATCAAGAAAACTCAGGGGCTTGCCGGGTTCGAGAGCTTCCATCCAGAGGGAAACCTTACAGAGCTCAACAGACATCGGATTGATATCAACTCCGTAAATGCAGTGTGATATTACATCGCGGAGAGCATGTCGGACATCTTCCGGAGCAGGTTCTCCCTCGCCGGTTCTTACAAACGCAAGTTTTTTTGCTATCCTGTGGCTTGCTGCAACAAGGAAATGCCCGCTTCCGCATGAGGGATCACAGACTTTTAATTCAAGAATTACCTTTTCAGGATTCTCTTTTTTACTGCTTCATCCAGCACGGGTTCCAATGCTGAGTCCAGTAGAGGATTGATAAGCACGGATGGAGTATAATAGCTTGCCGTTGTTTTCCTTTCATGCCCAGCTGATATTTTTAATTCAAAATGCTTTGAATTGATATCTATTTCCGGATGAAGTTCGAGAAGAGATTCATAGATGCTGCCGAACTCTTCAGATCCGAGGTTTTTAAAATCTACCGGCAGTAATCTTTTATTTGCTTCAGTAAATGCCAATGTTCTGACAGCATCGAGAAAATTGCGGTTTGATATATCTGCATTTTCCAGATGCGGTATTGTTTTGTTTGACCAGAGGAAACTGCCCAGTGCAGGGATACCAAGTTCTGTACCTCCATTGTCAATATAAAGTTTACTCATTACTGTTTTCAGGCTTATATATAAATCAATATGATTAGTCCCTTTGATCCGTTCTGCGATTTTTCTGATCCTCTTTGTTGAATAATATTTCAGATAATTTTCTTTTACTTTTTTGGAAATATCCGGCAATAGAAGTATATCCCTGTCTTCTGCAGCAAATAAAAATATCAGCCTGTAAACCAGACGCAAAAGTTCTCTGTAATAATCCTGTTTGTCAAGCTTGTCGGTTTGAAGTTCAAGGGCAAGATCAGTATTCCCCCGGTATTCAATAAAACTCTGTCCCAGTATCCGGATAGCTTTTTCAACTCCGCTCCTGAGGTCATCAAGCGCCCTTACTCCCTGGGTCTGCGCTTTCTGCGCCCACTTTTCAAGCCAGCAATTTTCAGGCTTGTCGCTCTCTACTCTGGATTCATGGCATATAAGCCATAAAAGCGAAAAGTCCGGATATATTTCATTCTCCATCATCTCTTCGAGATCAAATTCTATATAGAACTGACGTGTTAGGCTTGAATTGTCCCGCAGTATCCGGAGCTGATATCCATTTGAAACAAAACCCCAGAGATGTGATTTGCTTTTATTGAGGAACTCCTGTAAAAGGGAATGCGGACCAGGCTCGGTTTTCCCCTGAAGATTTTTTATCCGCCTGTCAAGATCATTTTTAAAACTCGCAAGATGTACAGGTGTGTTATTCCAGAAATGCGAAATATGATAGGTTCGTTCATCAATAACAACAGGTTTTGAATAGACAAGTCTGCCGTATCCAAGTTCCTGAAAGAGTACAAGCAGCCATTTTTCCCTGGTAATCGAAATGCCTGTATCGCTTTGGGGAAGTTTGTTTATTTGATCTCTGAAATTAATCCAGGTGCCAAGCAGGCGGGTCCATGATTTGGTAATAACTTCATTAATACGTTCATTTGCCTGCAGATGGTAATCTTCCGGTCTGATTCCTTCTATATCAGTACTCCCTTGAGAAAGTTTCTCAAGGAACTGCGAAGATAACAGCCCGCCTTCGGATTTAATGGATGTAAATAATGATGTTTTTTTCATTTACTTTAATTCCCCGGCTGGCAAATAAATATATACTCCCAGAATATCTGCCGGAAGCTTTGGTTCGACTTCGTATTTTAATCCTTTAAGCCCTGCGGCAGCTCTTACGCTTTGATGAGAACTTAGAAGTATTTTACTTCGTTCTTTTGCCTCTTTTTCGATATCTGCCTTTAATAAATCTATATTATCAATGATTTTTTTTACAAATGTTTTTGCCTGCTCCGGAAGAACGTTCGCATCCGGTTTTATATTAATAAGTTCTTCTGCTTCTTTATCATTAAGCCAAACAGGCCTGTCAGGGGCTCCGGTAAATGCAAGCAATCTGCATTCCTCTGCAAGTTCTCTCTTTTCAGTATTTTTTTTTTTCATTACTATCTGATATCTGAATCTGATCAGCAAGAGAGATGTCCTTGCATTAACGTTATTACTCCTGATTACCCCGCATCTTTTTACCGGAGTTTTAATTTCTGTATCTATAGCGCTGTCTATGATAAAATTCGCCATTCCCTCTGTTATTCTATGTGTGCGTCCCAGGTATAATGTTCCTGCAGGTACTGGCAGTTCAAACTTTGCTTTAAATACGTCGTCAGTATTAATAGCATCCTTTATAGTATGAGGCATTTCAGCAGTATTAAATGAAAAAATCCTGTTTTTTTCATTGACTAATGCATTGAAAATCCGGAATGAAGATGTAATAAAGCTTTCAACTTCTTTTGAACTTCCAACAGCTTTTCTGTATTCATTAATTTCACCGGAAATTTGCTCAAATTTTATTGCATGCTGGGCGAAGACAGAACGAGAACGTTTTTCTTTGTCCAGAGTCATATCCCATTTTTTATGGAGGTCTTCTTTTTGCGGACGTATATATTCTTCCAGCCCTGGCAATAAAATCTGCTCGGATGTTCCGGTTTTTTCTCTGAGAAGAAGCCCTTCGAATATAGCATTTACTACCTCATCAGATTCGGCTGGCACAGGCACAGATATGCCAAGAGAGCTCCTGATGCTTTTATGTTTTTTGATAAGCACATCAAGTACAATTCCATCTATTGGATTATCCTTGCCGTAATAGGTGAGAACTCTTACTTTTGGCTTAATCTGCCCATATCTGTCAATTCTTCCTTCCCTTTGTTCGTGCCTTGTCGGATTCCATGTAAGGTCATAATGTATAACTGCATCAAAAAGGTACTGCAGATTAATTCCCTCGCTTAAGCAGTCAGTGCATACAAGAATCCGTTTCGTGTCCGGTTTGTCAAGAGCGTTCACGCGGCTTNNTGATCTCGTATTGATTCGGCAATATATTCTGCAGTTGGTATAAATCTGCAAAAAACAATCGGGTTATACCCGTCGCTCAGGAATCTTTCCAGTATAGTAATAAGACGCATGAGCTTGTTATCTTTTTTACCTTTCAAATCTTCAGCATCTTTAATAAATTTGGCAAAATCAGCTCTGATATTTTCTTTTAAATCTTCTTCGGTTGCGCTCCCTGGAGCCGTATCCATTCCGATATCATCATCAACCGAAGCATCCAGAACAGTCTTACGTCCGATATCTTCTGCTTCTTCAATTGTCTCTGCATCGATCACAGCAGATCTGTTTTTTAAAGTCTGCACAGCTGCTGCAGGACTTGAGCCAACCGCCCGAAGCAGCGCAAGAGCGCTCCACCATTTTACCCTTTGTCTCTGCTTTGAACTTTCCGTTTCTGTTACTATACCTCTGCAATATTTAAGTATTTTATTAAAAAACTTTTTATAATCCTCATGAAGCGTGTATGTCTCCTCCGGAATAATATCGTCTCTTTCCGGGAAAGGAGTATTTTCCTGCATGTAATGCTTGATATCAGCGCGTCTTCTTTGTATAAAATGATCAGAAAGTTTTTCTCTGAATAATTTTTTATCCTCTGCGCTTAAGTCATCAGGAAAATCGGAGAATTCCGGTTTTAAAAGACCAATGAGAGATTTGAACGTTTCTTCCTTCCCGGAATGAGGCGTGGCTGTTACCAGCACAAGATGACGGTCATTATTTTGCGATATACGTTTAACAAGATCAAAACGTCTGTGTTTCCCTTTGCCCTCGTATCCATATGCGCATGAATGGGCTTCATCTATTATTACTAACTCCGGACAATTAAGTATAAAATCGTCTCTCCTTCGTTCCGATTTTATAAAATCCATTGATACTATGGTAAAAGGGACAACATTAAATATTGATTCGCTTAGTCCAATCCTGTATTTTCGTTCAAGAGCTGATGCGTTGCCTGCGAGTATAAGTTCAGCTTCAATATTAAATTTATCAGATAACTCTGTCTGCCATTGTTCTGCGAGATGCGGGGGGCAAAGAACGCATATACGTTCGATCTCTCCTCTGTCAAGTAATTCTCTGGCAATCAGTCCTGCTTCAACTGTTTTCCCTATTCCAACATCATCGCTTATGCATATTCTGACCGGATTCATTTTTAATGCCATCAGAAGCGGGACAAGCTGGTATGGCCTTGGTTCAACTGCAATTCTGCCGAATGACCTGAATGGTCCGGCTGATGCCCTGGTGCTAAGTCTTACTGCGTTCCGCAGGAGGCTTGAAGAAATATAATCTCCGATGGATGATGGATCTGGCAAGTCAATATTTCCGCTTTCCACTTTTTCAAGCGATGTATAAATTCCGGTTTCTTCATGATCGCTGCCGCCTACCGGTCTTACGATTAAAAGCTCATTGTCTGAACCTGGAAGCACAGTCCATAAACGTTCCCTTGCTTTAATTAAATTACCTGTCGTGTAATTCAAGATTTTACTCCAAATATATTTGGAAATTCTTTTACTATCTTTTCCCAATTATCTTTATAATCGAATCTTATTATTAAATAACCGCGGTCTTCAAGCAAATTTTCCTGTTCTCTGTCTCTCTTCTGCCTGTCAGGATATTCATGATGATGTCCGTCTATATAAATAACAGTATTTAAATTTGCATAAATAAAATCCGGTTTTGCCTTGCAGGCCTGAATTACTGCCTGCGCGTGATCCGGCAGCCGCAATCCTTTTCCGTATATGTAATCAAGCCATTTTACTTCCAGCTCCGACATACAGGCTCGTTTAAGTTCATTGTAATGGTCATCTCTTGATTTCTTAACGGGTGAGATATCAATTTTTGATCTTGATAACATTAAAAGATAATCCTTAATCAGATGACGATCCAGATATTGATGGTCCTGTTGGTTAAAATAACTCATTAGACAGTCATAACATGCTGCCTTGCATTCTTCTTTTGCTCTTGGGCCTTTTAGCAAATCTGCTCCTGTCTCAGGATCAAAGTGGCAAATTTCAAGCGCTGTTCTTGCAACTTTATTCATGGCAAGAGGATCAAGAGTCAATTGTTTCAGTATTCCCGCTCCTCCTTCGCTTGCTTCATAAAATAAAATCATTTTCCGGTTATTGGCATCAGGCAATGCCTCAGATGCCAGTTCATCATCTTCGAGCTGATATGTTATCTGGATTGCATTTTTTAATGCTGATTCAAGCGTAGCCATCACATTTATTTCAAGATCGTTTGACGGGCAGAATATCAGACAATTTTTGGTATCTTCGACATAGGGAATAATCCTTTTTA
>DNNS01000274.1 GCA_003497555.1 Spirochaetia bacterium | reverse complement strand
AAAGAGTTTTAAACGGTCTGATTCTTGCCGCCTGGGTTGTTTTTCCCGCTAATGCAGAATCAAGAAAAAACAAATCCGCAAGCATATGACTTTCTTTATTAATATCGATTTTTCTTAAAAATAATTTTTCCAATTCAAGATAAATCTCGTTTTCTCCGGAATTTTCCGTTTCAGCCTGCATTTCTTCCGGCAGATACGCGCGCAGGGTTTCCCAGATTTCAGGGAAATCAGCGGCAAGAAAGCGGCCGTACAGAAAAATCAGGAAAAAAATAATTATTGGGGGAAAAAAATCAAGACGGCTTTTATCCATAACATACCGACTTTCCTAAAAATTTATCCAGCCAAGCAATATTTGTTTTTGTTCATCGGGTATATCGAGATTGTCCAAATCGCCCGTACCCGTTAAATACCCGCGCTTTTCCAGAAGAAGAAGCAGTTCCGCCATGCTCGGCTCTAAAAAGCCTGCGGCCGAAAGTTCAGAATAATCAGGATTGTTAATACGGTAGATGATTTCCGGCAGATCTTTTTTTAAAACCTGCAGGCACGGTTCAATTTTAAAAAATACCGCGTCGGTAATTTCCGGTATTTTTTTTAACTCCGGCAGTCTGAAAAATTTTTTGGAATTTCTGTATTTAATTACTGCATCGGCTGCTGCTTTGCCGTCTGCCAGGCCTGCGGCAGCAAGAACCTGTTCCAGTTCCGCAGGCAATATACCGTTCAGATTATATTTTTTTGNNTTGGGGATTTTTTTTTCCGCCCCGGAATACTTTCGGAAAATTCCTTTCGGCTGAAGGCGGTTTCCATGCGCACTGATACCAGATGATTAATGCCGAGAACCGGATGCCAGGTCAGCGCATAATCTGCATAGGCGAAAAAAATTTTTATACCCGCACCTGCCGAAGCTGTTACAGGATTGGTAGAAAGCCCGGCGCGTAAAAACAATAAATCCCTGAACAGGCGGCCCTCGGCTCCAAGCTGGAGACAGATATAATTTTCAATCTCCTGGACAGCGTCCAGGGCGACTGTAAAATGCGGTATGGCTGCTGTAGATATTCCGGCTTTAATTACCGGCGAGAGGCTTTTTTCCGGATCTTTTAAAAACGGGAAATTCAGGTTTTTTCCTGACAGGCCGAAATTTATCAGATCACGGATATTGATAAATGCTCCGGCGTCAAAATCCCATCTTCTGACTTTCCAGTAAGGCAGATTATCCGTTTCCGGAATACCGGCAGAAAAATGCTTGATGTTATAGCCCAGTTTGACAGGTTTAAAAAAGGGCAGGGGAAACGCGTGATTTGCCGAAAAAATTTTTTCATAATATACGCCGCAGGTAAATGATTTACAGGAAAATGACAGACTTGACCATCTGGTAGCAGCCATAACCGAAAGATAACCCGCATCAAGACCGGTTTCCTGCCAGGGATGATAAAAACTTCCTGCCAGAATCATTCCGGATAAACATGCCGCCAGAGCCGGATTGAATTCCGGTGCAAAACCGTCTGCTGCCGATGAAACCCCTGTGCTTCCCATGGCTGCATGGCGCGCCGAAACCGGCAGGTAGTTGTTGGCTGCCGCAAGAATTCCGTACCATAACAAAAAATAAATATTTTTCATTTTTACTTTCCGGCAGCGAAAAAAATTTTATCGTGAGCTGTTTCCCCTGACAGGTTATTTACAGCTGTTACTGTTAAAAAATACAGATCAGGTTTCAGCCTGCCGGCAAGAGAACCTCCGTTGAAAAATATTTTCGCCGGCGCATTATCGCCTGCCCGGATATTTTTTAAATAAGTGCCTATATATCGTCCATCTTTACTGAAAACTTTTAATTCCAGGGCGCAGGCTTTGTTTACAGTAATCTCTATGGTAAAATTTTGCCTGCCGGGCGACCAGATAAAATCACCCCGCCTTATATCAATCTGAAGTTTTTTCGCGGCATGCAGGGACGCGCTTTGTCTTAGGCCGGGTGAAGCGAAAATCTGAAGGGTATAATTATTTACAATGTTATCTTCAGTCTGCCGGAAAAAAACAGTTCCCAGATCGCAGGCCGAGCTTGTCCAGTTTTCCATGTCCAGGCTGCTGATCTGCAGAGAGTTTCTTTCAATAGAAACAAAAATATCATCGCTAATCACAACACTTGTATTGTTTTTTGTACCCTGGCGGATAATTTTTTTATAAACAGACGGCTTAAAAAAAACCAGATCAACCATGGCGCCGGTTTGGTCGCGGATAATGACGGTCTGATTGCCGGATGAACTGTATCCCCAGGAATCGGTAAATACTTCCCGGTATTTTATTTCCGGATGCGCGGATAGCGCATTGGTATATATGACGGAAAAATCGCGGTTGTTCTGGCAGAGTACCAAAAATTCACCGGGATCAAGCACGGTCTGGGGTATGGTAAAATACTCAGAACTGTAATTCTCGCCGTATTCCTGAAGTTTCCATCCGGAAAGTAAAATACTCTCTGCGCCGGTATTCTGCAGTTCAAGATAATCTCCGTATTGATGCTCGCCGGCAGCTGAAAGCACAATCCTGCTTCCCGGCGCCGTGCTGTTTGCCATTAGTTCGCTGATAACGATTTTTTTATACCAGATACTATCCGGTTCA
>DNNS01000606.1 GCA_003497555.1 Spirochaetia bacterium | reverse complement strand
GCCTGAGAATAAAAAACAATTTAATACTGCACAGATTATTTACCGCCAGTTTCTATGCACCGGCATTCATTTCGGCGGTACCATATCCGCCGAGCACGGCATCGGGAAAAAGAAAAGCTGTTATCTGCCTTTAATGTTCGGTTCCGGCAGTATCAGTGAAATGAAAAACATCAAAAATGCGCTTGATCCGGATAATCTCTTTTGCCGGGGAAATATTTTCCCGGAAAGCTGCTCTGTTGTATGAATAAAAAAAACGAGTTTTCCGGACAGCCCATTACAACCGGCGTTGCCATTGGACCGGCTAAAATTATTATTTCCGGACAGTATCCGGTTCCCAAATATCATATTGATGCAAAAAACATACCGGAAGAAATCGGACGCTTTGATCAGGCTATTCAAACAGCCAAACAGCAGATAATCGATATAGAAAACAAAGCCGAGATATCCATTCAATCAGAAGCCCGCGATCTGCTCAAGGCGCATATCCAGCTGATTGAAGACCCCATGTTATATAAAGACACAATCCGGGAATTAAAGCGTCTTAAAATAAATGTTGAATATGCTCTCGAACAGACTCTTGAAAAAATAATAAAAAAATTCATGCAGATGGAAGATTCCTACATCCGGGAACGCGTGCATGACATCAAAGATATCAAACAGCGCCTGCTTTCAGCCTTTATCCTGAAAAAAAATGAAAACCAGGATATTACCTCTCCGGCCGTAATAATCGCCGATGATCTTCTGCCCTCGCAGACGGTAAAAATCAAAAAAAATAATATTCTCGGTATTATTTCCGAACAGGGCGGTGCGACCTCGCATACCTCGATCTTTGCCAGAAGCCACGGTATTCCGGCCCTGATCAATACCGATAAAATTATTGATTTTATTTCTGACGGAGATATCGTCATTTTAGATGCTATCAAGGGTAAATTATTCGTTAATCCCGATCCCAGCCTGATAAAAACCTACGAGTCAATTCAGCATTTTCTCACCCAGCAGGAAAAACTGGCTGCCCGGGAAGCTCCATCCGAAGTATCTACCCGCGATCACCGGCGCATCGAAGTTTCCGCCAACATTGACAGCGCCGACGATCTGGAATTTATCATTTCCAAAGGCGCAGAAGGCATCGGTCTTTTAAGAACCGAATATCTGTTTGAAATGAAAAAATTATACCGTGATGAAGAAAAACAATTTTTAGAATACCGTTCCATTGCCCAAGCCATGAAGGATAAACCGGTGATAATCAGAACTGTCGATGTGGGCGGCGATAAAATATTTTCCGACTTTAACCATGCGCCGGAAGCAAATCCTTTCCTCGGCCTGCGCGCCATCCGTTTTTCCCTTAAATATACCAAAGAATTTAAAATTCAAATCCGGGCTATTCTGCGGGCCGCTGCCTGGGGAAACATTAAAATCCTTCTGCCCATGATTTCCGGCGAAGAGGAATTAAACCGGGCGCTGCGCTGTATTCAGACTGCCAAAAACGAACTGGCGGAGGAACAAAAAAAGACCGGATGCGCTGAAACCGGAATAATGATTGAAGTGCCTTCTGCAGCACTCATCAGTTCCCTGCTGATAAAAAAGGTCGACTTTTTTTCAGTGGGTACCAATGATCTTGTCCAGTACACCATGGCAGCTGACCGCACCAACCAGCAGGTTGCCTATCTTCACGATCCGCTGCATCCGGCGGTAATTATGCTGATTAAACGGGCAATTGACGCCTGCCGCGGAAACAGTAAAAAAATATTTCTGTGCGGAGAAATCGGGAGCGACCCTTTTTATATTCCGCTTTTAATCGGCATGGGAATAGATGGATTTTCCATGACCGGATCATCCATACCCCTGGCGAAAAACATTATCCGCAATCTGGATTTTTTTCAGGCGCGCAAACTGGCCGGAAGTATTTTTGCTTCCCAGGATGCCAAAAGATCCAGGCAGCATGCGCTTGATTTCATGAAAAAGTATTTTCCCGCCTGGTACCGTGAACATATCGAATCCGCAAAAAAAACCAAATAACATTTCATCATTTAACCGTTATGACAAAAATTCTCCTTACCGGCAGGGCCAATGTCGGAAAATCAACCTTATTCAATGCCCTGCTGAAAAAAAAATCTGCCATTGAATACAGCGAACCCGGTATTACCCGCGACAGCATTTACGGCGACATCAACATCCAAAACCGGCATTTCAGAATTATTGACGCTGCCGGGCTTTGCGACAACCGCGATATTCTTTCTGAACTATCCGCCGAACGCGTCAAAGAAGAAATACAAAATGCCGATGCCCTGCTGCTGGTGCTTGATATCTCGGTTATAACTGCAGATGATCATGCGGTTCTGGCGCTGCTCCGCAAATCCGGCAAGCCTTTGCTTATCGCTGTAAATAAATGCGATTTGGGACAAAAGCAGCATTCGGTTGAAGATATTTACCGCATGGGCATTTCGGATTTTACAGTGCTTTCGGCGGCACACCGCAGTAATCTGGGCGAACTTCTTGAAAAATTCCTTGTGCTGCCTGAAGGGCAAAGCGCCCGTGTGCCGACAGCTGATTTTTCTCTGGCAATCATCGGCAGACCCAATACCGGTAAATCCTGTCTGCTGAACCGGATCCTCAAAAAAAAACGTTCTCTGGTTTCCGGTCTGCCCGGAACTACCCGCGATACGGTAAGTGATTTATTAAATCTGCAGGGAATATCAATATGCATTACTGATACCGCAGGTCTGCGCCGGCGTTCAGCTGTAAAGGAAGATGTGGAATTCTACGCGGTGCGGCGTACCATAACGGCTGTCAGGGAATGCCAGACCGCAGTTCTGCTGATTGATGCCGCTTGCGGCATTACCGAGCAGGATAAAAAAATCGCTTCGATTGCGGTTAATTCAAACTGCTCCCTCATTATTGCGGCCAATAAATGGGATCTGATGCCCGGGGGGAAACAGGCCTGGAAAGATTTTGAAAACAATACCAGGTTTTTTTTCCCGCAGACGCATTATGCCCCTTTACTTCCGGTCTCGGCAGCTACCGGTTGGAATATTGTCAAACTTCAGAATTTAATCGTAAAAACCCTTAAAAGTTATAGTTGTGAAATGCCGACTCATGAACTTACGGAATTATGCCGCCGGGCCTGGACCGAGTGCCCGGCCAGCCAGAAAGAGCGGAACCGTTTTAAATTATTTTACGCTCTGCAGGTAAAAAAAGGACCTCCGGCCGTACGCATTTACGTCAATTCATTAAAATTCATACAGAAAAATTTTATATCTTATTTTACGGGCATTATCCGCCGGCATTACAAATTGGAGGGCATACCTGTCAATATAAAATGCATAGAAAAAAAATAATTTTAATTTTTTTCCTGCTGTTTCTGAATATTTCCTGTATCCGCGGGAAGACCGCCGAATATGAAATCAGAGGAAAAACCGTAAAAATAGAAATTGCCGATACGGAAGAGGCAAGAAATAAAGGCTTGTCAGACCGCCGTTTTATTGGAAAAAACCAGGGCATGCTTTTTGTATTTTCCGATGTAAACCGGCGCAGTTTCTGGATGAAGCACTGTTTTTTTGATATAGATATTGCCTATATCGATTTTAACGGACGCATTGATGAAATTATCACCATGCAGCGCGAACCTTATGACAGCGCTGCGGAAAAACTGAAACAGTATATTTCCAAATCCTGGTCAATTAAATATGCGCTGGAAATGCCGGGAGGCTGGTTTAATAAAAATTCCGTACAAGCCGGGGATATACTTACCTGGACGGTTTTATATAATACTTCAAGATAACTTAACTTAATCCCGGCCGGTTATCAGTCTGCGCATCCGGTTATAACCCAGCACCAGAAGATAAATTACCGGGAATACAGCGGAATTAAGCAGCACCTCGGGCAGAGAAATGTTGAGCAGATAACCGCCGGCAGCAGATAAACCGCTGCTGCAATACAGGTATGCCAGTATAATCAGTTCTTTTGCAGCCTGGGCACATAAAAAGCAGACAAAGACAATGGAAAAACGGGAAAAAATGATTCTTTTGGTATAGTATCCGGCTATGGATCCTGTGATAAAATACACCAGCATATTGAGGCCGAAAAGCGAAGAACTGTATAAATCCAGTATAAAACCCGATATGATGCCTGCAATCAGGGAAAATTCAAAACCGCGGTACAGGCATAAAAAAAAAATACAGACAAACAACAGATTAAGTTTAACTTTTCCCAGACTGAAAATATCCGAGTAGAAAAAAGAAGACTGCAGGAAAGATAGCGGCAGGACCAGAAACAATAATGCGGTTATTTTTCCGGCCATTTGTTTTTCTCTTTTTTTAAAACCAGCACGTATTCCAGATGCGACAGTTCAATATACGGTTTCAGGGCGGCAGAGGCAAAAAGACCGAAGTTTTTCTTGTCAACAGTGCTGATGGTGCCAATCAGTATATTTTTCGGAAAAATTCCTCCTAATCCGCTGGTCACAGCTACATCGCCTTCAAAAATTTCCGCCTGCCGGTTAAGATATTCGATTCGGCAGCCGAAATTTTTCGGCGTTTCCCCGTGGCAGATCCCGATCTCTCCCGAGCGGTC
>DNNS01000276.1 GCA_003497555.1 Spirochaetia bacterium | reverse complement strand
CCGTCATCCCCAAAACGTTTGCTGACCATTCCTATATCACTGACCAGAAAAGTGCTGTTGTCGCGATTATAATGGTAATTGTTGTCTCTAATTTCTATTTGATACAGGCCGGTATATTGCGATTTGCGGTATTCAGATAAATTAATAGTGTTATAATTTTTAACATTAAGTTCTCCGGTAATGGCTTTTTCAAAGGAATCTATCTCTTGGCCGTAAAGCCATTTTTCATGGGAAGACCTTAAATAGGGCACGAGATTATTTTTAAAAATCTTGAATACGCTGAAATTAACTTTATCGAGATTTACCGCGTAATATCTGAGATTAAGCTGCCCGCGCAGCGGAACAAGTGAGGCTTGATCGGCAAATTTTACTTCAGGATCCCGGTCTTTAATGCGGATATTTCTCTGGTAATTGGCAGACAGCACATGTTTTCCCCGGGATTCGAGTCCTTTGGCAATAGAAATTTTGTATTCAATATTCGGTAAAAAATCAGCTTTAATAACTGCGTAACGGTATTCGGTTTCAATTTTAAACGGCAGCTCGGGAATTATCGAAATATTATTTTGCAGATTTTCAGATGCCACCGGGTAATTGAAAAGAATAGAGACAAGGGAAAAACCTTCTGCGTAATGCATCTCGGTTTTTTCAATTTCAAGCAAGTCTTTTTTGGGAACTACTAATTTAATTGTTTTAGATGCTGCCAGCGGATTGACTCCATCAATACAGGAAAGGCCTTCCCGCAGCATCAGGCTCATTTCTTTGGTTTTGTTTTCTCTTTCGGGCGCGGCGGTTTTAATATAATACCTGCCGGCAGAAACGGAATTTTCCAGGCGGAATACTGCAGGTGACCCTTCAATCGTAAGAGAGATAAATTTCAAAAGTTCTGCGTGCTCAACCGGATAATTAAAATCAAGTTCGGCAACGGCCTCCCGTTCTATTCCGGTAACAGGATGATAGGTGAAAAACACCGAAGATTTTAAAAGCTGAAAAGGCGCTGTAAAGAAAGTGAAGGTTTTCCCGAATATTTTCTTTTTGCTTTTTATATAGGCAAGATCGGTTGTTACGCTGTAGGAAGCTGAAGGCCGAAGCGGTTCTGCGGGAACAAACATAATCGTACGTTCATCGGGAAATTCGTAACTGCCTTCTATGGCCGGAGTAATTTTGAAAAAATGAAAACCGTTCGCTTTGTCTTTTACGATTTTAACGGGAAGAGAGAATTGCACAAAAATAGCCGTTTTCTCTTTTGTTTCTCCGCTTGGGCCGAATTTTTCAATCATATTAAATAAATAAGAAACAGCAATAACTGTACTGGCTAGCAGAGACAGGGAAATACCGATTTTAATAAATAATTTTTTTTTATTTAAGATATTTTTGAAAAATGAGATAATCATGTTTAAAATGTTTTTTATAGTCATAAGAACTCCCAGTGAATTATTATAATATGGCAATAAAAAAAAATGAAATAAATATTATCATCTTAAAAATTCCCGCTTTATATTTATAGAAAAATGGGAATTGTGCGCCAAGATAAGGTGCTGTAGACCAGACGGGTGGAACACCCGCCTCGAGAAGCTTCACCAGCTACCAAAGTAGCAAGTATTTGGGCAGTGAGTAATCCGGGAAGTTNNCCAGTAAAATGAAGTCACTCCCGGCATTGACAGGCAATATTCCTGATGATAACATTTGCGCATGCCGGAAATCAATTCAATTGTCGAAAATAATATCTGCACTATCAAGGTACGCTCTGCAGCCCTGAATGAAAAAAACAGCATTGAGCTTGAAGATATAATTGCAGCGCGGCATGATCAGGGCATTCATGAGTTTTTAATCGATTTCTCGGAAACGAAATTTATTGACAGCCGCGGACTGGGTAAACTGCTTTGCATCAACAAGGCAATTGAAGAAGACGGCGGTAAACTGAAAATCTGCAGAATTTCCGATTTGCTGGATCGGGCATTTGATAATCTGCAGATTTATTCAGTTATTGAGAAAGACGAAAGTTTTCCCGCAGGCAATATAGCCGACTGATTCCCTGAAAAAATACCTGGTTTTGCGCCTGTTAAAACCGGCGGAGTTAATGTATTCTGATATTGGCTATGGATTTAATATCCATATCGCTGAGCAGGGATTTTACGCTCATGTTTTCAATATAAAATTCAGCGGAGATATTTGAAGTTCGCAGACTATTTACAAGTTCAATGATTTTTACTATATCGTGAGATTTGATAAAATAATTTTTTTTAAAAATAATAACGATTTTTTCATCTGCGGATTTAAGTAAATTGCCGATGTTGATTTCCTCGTTCCAGTCCGTGATCGGGGTGTCATTGCCCTCGTTTTTAAGTATTTCATGGTATGAAAATAAAAATCCGGGAGTCAGGGGAGACCGCTTTTTAGTCATGATAACCTGATTGCCTTTTTCATTATATGTTACCGAGTCCATATAAGATTTAGCCAGCCAGATGCCGCGCCCGCTGGAGTATTCTTTAACATTATTTTCATCAATCAGTTTTTTAAGGCGCGCAATATCCCGCGGGTCAGGTACGCTTTGCAGATTAAACCCTGTTCCTTCATCAGTAATTTTAATAACCGCGGTTTGACAGGAAATTTCCCAGCTTACGTCTACATGTTTATCCGGAAGCCCGGCGTTTCCATGCTGAACGGCATTGATAATCATTTCTCCAAGTGCAATATTTATCTGCATAATATCGTTGGTATTATAGCTGAAATAGGAACAGTCGTTTTTTAGGCGTTCCTGCAGCAGGGAGATTTTATCTTCAGTATTGATACTGAAATTGCGCGCAACCGGCTCCAGGTATTGAACCATAACCATTGTCAAATCGTCCATTAGAGGCATAATCCCCTTGTGCAGAGAGCTGATTTCCCTGAGCAGCGATTCGGAATCGGCGTTTAATCCGCGTCCCAGTTTGCCTGCCAGTTTTTCCACGCCTTCGATTTCAACCAGCTGATGGGCATTAAGCTGTATTTCGGGAAGGGCATCGGAATACAGCAGCAGAATATCGCCGGGTTTGAGTTCATAACGGTGTTTGATGAAAGCCAGATCTTTTTTATAGCCCAGCACCATTCCCTTGCGTATGGAAAGACGCGTGACTTTGCCGCTGTTGATCAGCAGCGGAATTTCGGCGCCGGCAGTGGAAAAGAAAAGTTCCTTGGAAGCCAGATCGATCACACAGGCGCTCATGGCCGGAAATTTGTCGTCTTCCTTGTATTTGATAAGATCAAGATTCATATGCTCAAGAAAAATTTCCGGAGCTTTTAATTTATGCAGCAGCCAGAGATGGCGGTCTGATATGGCTTTGAGCAGGGTGGCATCCATGGCCGCTTCAATGCCGTGCCCGGTACAGTCGGCTAAAATAATAAACAGTACATTGTCTATCATGCGGATGTCGAAAAAATCACCGGACAGCGTTTCGCTGGGCATCAGCAGGGCGTGAATATTAAGATCACTGATGCCGGGAAGGAGCATGGTGTTGAGTTTTTTCTGAAGCTCCTGCGCTTTATGGATACTGCTTTCAAAGTTTTTCAGCTGACCCTCGAGCGCGGAGGGGATTCTTTGATGAATTTCCTCGTCCCGTTTTCTGGTGGAGATATTGCGTATGACACCGATGGTACCGACAAATTTACGGGAACGGTCTGCGGTTTCTACATACATACCTCTGGCATTTACCTCGCTCCACTCGTGCAGGGCGGGGGTGTCGCTGGGCTTGGCGTTTTTTGCCTGTTCAGCCGAAAAATCGGTAAAATCAGGGTCATGCGCCGGAGGCGGCGGTTCGCCGATTTGCGCAAAGAGTTCGCTGTAATGCCTGCCGATAAAATCTTCCGGGGCAAATCCAAGATTACGGACTTCACGGCTGAGATATGTAAAATTGCCGTCATCATCGGTGCGGAAAATAATTTCGGGTATTTTAACCGTGTCTTTACGAAGGCCATCACCGGATTTTTTTTTGATTTCTGAAATTACCCCGACTGTGCCCAGAAATTTGCTGCGATCGTTTTGATTATAAACACCGGAAGCATTAACCAGCACATTGGAATGATAAATCTGTTTTTCTTTTTCCTTGGCAGGAACAAGACGCAGCTCCATATTTGAGGTGCTGCGCGGGCAGGCGCGTCTTTCGTCGAAAAGTTTGGGCGCATTATGATCGCCGGTTACGCGTCCCCGCAGCTTGGGCAGGACCATATCCCTGGATACTGCCGGTATGTCTTCGGGGTGGATCAGGATGGAATAGTGCCGGCCGATCAGATCAGCGGGTTCGTATCCGTATTCTTTAATTTTATCGCTGATAAAGGTAAAGTTGCCGGCGCTATTGATGGTATAAACAACATCTGGCAGCTGATTGACCAGGGAATAAAAATAATCCCCGGCCGGAGTCCCGGGACATAAAATATCAAGAAATGCCATGGCCATGGAAAGCTCGTGTGCAGTGCAGTTTTGAGGGATTATTTCCGGTGCGGCTAAATGAAATCTGGTTGAGAGTTCGTTAATAAGATTTTCCGGAATAATATAGATTTTTGAAGGCGCCCGGGAGAAAAAAGCGGATCGGAATACTTCCGGGCTGAGGCTTGAGAATATTTCATGCCCTATAAACAGCAGTTCGCCTGATGCAAAATCCGATGGCAGGGCTGCGGGAGATGAAAATACTTCCGCTTTAATGCCGGTTTTTTCTGTAAGTATCCGGCTGATATGGTCAGCTGTGTGTTCATTGGAAGTAATAATTATAATGCGAGTCCATTTCATACGGGTATATTATAGTGCAAGGATTGTATTAATGCAATCCTCCAGGAATAAAATTAATTCAAAAAAAAATATTTATTATGATATAATGCCGGGTAGTGCATTACCATGTTTCAAATTGAGAGGTAAAATTATGCAGCCCAATATTCTGATTTTTATGACTGATCATCAGCGTGCCGATACGGTTTTACCGGAACATCCGGCAATTATGCCCAATATAAATTCTTTCATCAATGATTCTGTTTTATTCAGTAATACATTCTGCCCGTCTCCGCATTGTTGTCCGGCGCGCGCTACTTTTATGAGCGGCCTTTATCCCAGCGGGCACGGCGTATGGAATAACGTCTCCAACACCCAGGCGCTTTCCGCCGGGCTTAATCCCGGAGTACGGCTCTGGAGCGAAGACCTGAAAGCCGGCGGTTATGATCTTTATTATGCCGGGAAATGGCATGTCAGTTCTGTAGAAACTCCTGCAGATCGCGGCTGGACCGAGCTTTTTCCTGCGACTCCGCCCAGGGGTATGCGTTCCAATGAAGCGGAGTGGGNNAGTGAAAAAAATGTTAGCCGGGGTGAAGGCCAGATTGTCCGTCCCGGTTACGGAATATATACCCTTTATGGAACTTCCGGGCATAAACAAAAACATGATGAAAATGCCCTGGCTGCTTCTGTAAAACAGCTGGAAAATCTTTCCGGTTCAAAAAATCCCTGGTGTATGTTTACAGGGGCCATTGCCCCTCATGATCCATATATGGTGCCTAAGGAATACCTTGATTTGTATGATATCAATAAAATTCCCCTGCCTAAAAGCTATGAAGATGATTTAAGCGATAAACCGGGTATTTACCGGCGCATGCGGCGCAGCAGATTCGATCAGCTTTCCGAGCGCGAGGTCAGGGAAGGGATTCGGCATTTCTGGGCATATTGTTCGTATCTTGACGATGTTTTCGGGCGGCTGCTTGCTGCGCTTGATAAAACCGGACAAAAAGAAAACACGCTTGTGCTTTACTGCGCTGATCATGGCGATTATTGCGGTGAACACGGACTTTTTGCCAAGGGTATTCCCTGCTTTAAAGGCGCATATCATGTACCGGCAGTAATACGCTGGCCGCAGGGCATTAAAAATCCCGGCCGCCGGGTTGATGAACTGGTGTCGCTTGCCGATTTTGCCCCTACATTTCTTGAAGCCTGCGGTATAAAACAAACCTATCGTACTACCGGTATGAGTCTTATGCCCTTTCTTCTGGGGAATACTCCAAAGTGGCGCGATTTTATTACAACGCAATGCAACGGCGTAGAGCTTTATTTTTCCCAGCGTTCGGTAATGACCGGGCAGTATAAATATGTTTTCAACGGTTTTGACGAAGATGAATTCTATGATCTGAGAAAAGATCCTGATGAAATGAAAAATGAAATCAATAACGGGCATTATGAAGAAATCAAACGAGCGCTCTGCAAAAAACTCTGGAGTTTCAGCCGTGCCGAAAATGACAATATGATCAATATGTACATTACCGTCGGCCTTGCGCCTTATGGGCCAGGAGAAATCTTTTCCGATAACTGAAAATCTCCAGGCAATTTTATTTTTTTGTTTTAATTATATAATATGTTACCGAGGCTGTAATGATTAAAAATTTCGTACTTGACACCAATGTTCTCATGCATAATCCCAATGCGCTTTATTCCTTTCACGATAATAATGTAATTATTCCCATTACGGTTATCGAGGAGCTTGATAAATTTAAAAGCAGTCTGGATAAAAAAGGCATGCATGCCCGGCAGGTGCTGCGCGAAATCGACGCCTGTATAAAAAAGGGCGCCTTAAAAAAAGGCGCTAAAATAAAAAGCGGCGGCACCTTGATGATTTTTCTGCATGATCCGGAAACAAACCTGGCCGATCTCGACCGTACAATCAATGATAATAAAATACTCGCCTCAGCCCTGGCAATTCAGAAAAAGAGCGAGCTTATCACATTTTTTATTTCCAAAGACGTCAACGCCCGCATCAAGGCCGAGGCTCTCGGCATCAAGGCGCGCGACTATGAAAAGGAAATTGTCGAATATTCCAACCTTTATAGAGGCTGGAAAGAAATTACCGTCAGCGCCGAAGAAATAGCGGCGCTTTATGCCGGCGGAAGCGCCGAAGCCAAAGGCATTGTTTTTTTTGAAAATGAATATGCCATGCTAAAGGATAAAAATAATCCCAAGTCATCCGCTATCTGCCGCTATGATTCTTTATCCAGGGCTCTTTCTCTCATGCGCGATGAACAGGATGCCATGGGCATCAAACCGCTTAATCTGGAACAGCGCTTTGCCTTTGATCTGCTGCTTAATGACAAGGTAAAACTGGTTACCCTGGTAGGCCAGGCCGGCAGCGGCAAAACCCTGATTGCCCTGGCATGCGGACTGACCGCGACTATCGGTAAAAGCCCCAAATATGAAAAAATGCTGGTAGCCCGGCCCATAATTCCCATGGGAAAAGATATCGGTTATCTGCCCGGATCCAAAGATCAGAAATTAAATTACTGGATGCAGCCGATTTTTGATAATCTCGGTTTTATTTTGAAAAACAATGCTGCCGGAGGCCAGGGCAATAACGAGTTGCATGAACTCAACGATAAAACCGATTATCTTTTAAAATCGGGCATTCTTGAAATCGAGGCGCTTACCTATATTCGCGGCCGCAGTATTCCCGGGCAGTTTATGATTGTGGATGAAGCTCAGAATCTTACTCCGCATGAAATAAAAACCATTATCTCCCGCGCAGGCGAGGGTACCAAAATTGTTCTGACCGGAGATCCCGACCAGATAGATAATCCGTATCTTGACGCCAATTCCAATGGGCTTACTTATACGGTTGAACGGTTAAAAAATCAGAAAATCGCCGGGCATATCCTTCTTTCCAAAAGCGAAAGATCAGAACTCGCTTCCCTGGCTGTTGAATATCTTTAAAAAAACGGATTTATCTTTATGACGGTTTTTATTTCACTCCTGTTAAATATAACTTCGAGTTTTGTATGAAAAATATTTCCATAGACGCAGAGCACATTTATAAAAACTACGGCAGCACCATGGCGGTAAATGATCTTTCTTTTTCCGTACCGTCTTCTTCC
>DNNS01000543.1 GCA_003497555.1 Spirochaetia bacterium | reverse complement strand
TGGTTCAATTATTTTCATAGTTCCGGGTGTCTCTTGGAAGACATGAAGACTCCCCTGAATTTTCTATGGTTTTCCGCTGTAACGGTAATCTTCGGGGTGCAGGTTCCAGATACAGCGGCTGCAGGCAGGGTTACCTCCGTATCTAATTTCGTTTCTGAAATTTTCAGCAATCTGACCGGAAAAAATTTCCGCCGGCGTATGTTCCGAAATACCGCCCAGAGATCCGTCTGTTATATCAAGGCAAAAAGATGTACTGCCGTCGCTTCTGATGGAAAGCCTGCGCCAGGGCGCGTAACATTTTTGGACCGGTGCAGAATCGGGCTTGTCATACCACTTTTCAATCATACCGGGCGTAAATCCGTGGCCGCCGATTTTTATATCAAGCTCCGGGAAAAGCGTAATCAGTTCCGCCGAATATTGTTCTATTTTTTTACCGAGTTCGGGCGGAAATTCAGCCAGCCAGCTGCCGGAGGAGCAATCCGGAAAATTCATTTTATCCAAAAAGGAACGGTATTTTTCAAGACGGGTGCAGGAAAGAAATATCTGCGGACCTAAAATCCAGCAGTCTGCCGGAATTCCGGAAAGGTATTTGCCCAGTTCTGCTAGTTTATTATAGTTTTCTTCAAGCAGGGTGGTCAGAATTGAAATTTTCTGCAGGGGGAAATTTTTCCTGATTTTTCTGATACCCCGGTCAATTCTGTCAAAGCAGCCTGGTATGCCCCGGATCGTATCATGAATTTCTGCCGGGCCGTCTATGGAAATAAATAGATTGTCAGCCGTAACCCAATCATCTGCATGCTTTTCCAGCAAAGTACCGTTGGTAACAACAGCCAGTTTGTGTCCGCTGTCTTTAATTTTCCGCGCCAGATCGAATACTCCGGGAGCAAGCAGGGGTTCCCCTCCCCACAGAGTAATATAGCAATTTTTATGCGCAAGCTGCTTCAGAACAGCCTGCCAGTTATTAAAAGCAGTTTCGTCATGATTATTTTTCTGATAGCCGTGTATACCCCATTGTCCGCACATGCGGCAGCGCAGATTGCAGGTGCGGGTGATCTGAAAATGCAGCGCCTGCAGATCGGGAATTGTTTAAGAAGTTTTTTCCATAACGGGTTTTGCCTGGCAATCTGCTGTTCGTTTTCAGTTAATTGTTTCTGCAGACTGTTTTTAAGAACTGTAAATTTATCTTTCTGCCCGGCTGCAGCGGATTTTTTTAATTCGGCAAGCAGAATATTAATCCGGCTGATATTTTTACCGTCTGAAGCGGCAAGAATTTGTCCGGCAAGAATCTGAATTCTGTTGATTTCAAAATCAATTTCCGCCTGTTCTTTCTGTTTTGCATTAAATTCCAGTTCGGGGCCGCGGTCCTTTTTTTTTAGTTCGCTGATTTTTTTTTGCGCAGCCTGAGCTAAAATTTCACCGGCTCTCCGGGCGTATTTTTTTTGTTCGTCATGGTTATCTGAATCTTTAGACAAAGAATTATCCTTGCTTGAAAATCTCCGATTTGACCAAACCTGCAGAAAACCGGAGCATTACATATTATCCTTATAAACATGAATTATAGTATAATAATGAAAATTAATAAAATAATGCCGGAGCTTAAAAGTCCTTTTTTTACAGAAAACCGTGGTTAATTCTCCCGAGGAAGTCTTGCGCGATTATAAAGTTTTGGTAATTAATAACACTGGCAAACAGCAGCAATTTATATTAAATAATGATTATCGGGCTGCACTTATCCCCAAAAGCAATGATTTTGCCCGCTTATGCTCTTAGCAAATGCCTGGCTTATTCTTGCTGAAGGGGTATACAAAAGCCCGGACAATGTCACTGCTTTGTGGTATACANNTATTTATCTCGCAAATTCCCGCTTTTCATTTTTTGATAAGCGGGAATTTGCGGGATGCAGAAATGAGACGCAAATTTTATTTTACCGTTACTGTAAACCATCTGCGCCAAGAGCAGCAGTGCTTCACACTGCACGGCGCAAGACGCCGGTGTGTTTTAATGGGAATGGAATATTAAAAATCATTTTATAAGGATCTCCTTTGTCATCAAATTTACCGGAAACAAAAAATAATACCCTTGAAAAAATCCTTTTTGTAGTGGCTACCCCTATCGGTAATCTGCAGGATATTACCATACGCGCAGTAAATACTCTTAAAGAGGCGCAAATTGTTTTTGCCGAAAATCCGGAAACTACGCGTAAATTATTCTCTGCTTGCGGAATTTCAAGCCGGCTAATAAAATATAATGATCATCAGCCGGGGCTGGAAACGCGCCTGGCCGGGATTTTTTCGGAAATTAACATTGCCGCCCTGGTATCTGAAGCAGGCACTCCCTGTATATCCGATCCGGGCTATAAAATTGTTAATTACTGTCATGAAAATGAAATAAAAGTAATCCCCTGCCCGGGACCGTCAGCTGCAGCAGCCCTGTTATCTGTCTGCGGTTTTCCCCTGCATAATTACCGCTTTTGCGGATTTTTGTCCAATAAAAAAATTAAAAGAGAAAACCAGTTAACTGCTTTAATGGCAACTGAAAAAACCACTCTGGTTTTTTATGAATCTCCTTACCGGCTGCGTCATTTTCTGGAAATTCTTGCAAAAATCAAGGAAAATGCCAGATTGGCAGTAGGACGCGAAATAAGCAAGAAATTTGAAGAAATTATCAGGGGGGATGTTAATAAAATACGGAAAATTTTTGAAAATAAAGAAGTAAAGGGCGAATTTACGCTGATTATAGATAATAATTAAAAATTTAGGGTAAATTAATAATCATATTCGCCGATAATCAAATGTAGAGACAGGAGACAGGTTATGACAATAGATAAAATACAGAGAGTTAATAACCTATACACGGCTAACGGTTCAGGCAAAGCAGACCGTCCCGGGAATGTAAAAAGAGATTCAGTCAATATTTCCAGTGAAGCCATGCATAAAGCCGAGCTTGAAAATTTTTTAAAAATCAGCAAAAGCACGCCAGATATCAGAGCCGATAAGGTAGCCGATGCAAAAACAAATCTGGAAAAATACCGCGCGGACAGCGCACTTTTTGACAATGTTCTTAAAACTATCGCCGGCCGGATATTAAAAGTCCTTTCCTAAAATAATCATGAGGCGGCTGCAGGGCAGACGCGCATTAATTAATTAAAAACCATATACCGGCAGTGAATAACTTTTTATGGCGGCACTACTTTATAATTTTCCCACCAAAATATATTTCGGTGAAAACATAGCCGCTGAAGCCGGTCAGTATACCGCGCATCTCGGCAACAAGGCACTGCTGGTAACATCCGGCAGGGATTTTCATACTTCCGGACTGATAGAAAAAATCTGCAGCAGCCTTAAAAAAAGCAATATTAATATTCTGGTCTTTGATGAAGTTTCCGCGGCTTCCAACTCGGATACCGTGGATATTGCCGCCTCACTGGCCAAATCGGTACGCTGTGATTTTATAATCGGCCTGGGAGGCTGCAAGGTGCAGAATATTGCCAGGGCTATTTCCGTAATCTGCACCAATGAAGGCGAGTCTTCAGATTTTCTCTCGGAACAGGACGGCTACCGGCTTAATATTGCAACCACCCCCCTGCCGGTAGTAAGCATTCCTACTTCCTATGGGACTCTTTCCGAAACCGGATTCGGATTTGTCATCCAGGATAAGCACGACGATATGCGGAAAAAAATGTACAGTGAAAAGGTCTGCCCGGCAGTATCAATAGTTGATCCGGCCTTATGTCTTACCCTGCCTAAAAAAATTCTATCATCTTCAGGCCTTATGGTACTGGCTTACTGTATTGAATTATATACTTCAAGGTATTCGAATCCCGTTTCCGATGCCTGCGCTCTGCGCGCCATGGAACTGATCAGCAGTACGCTAGGTAAAATAATCGAAGAGCCGGATAATCTCAAACTGCGCACCACGCTTTCCATGGCTTCATTGCTTTGCGCCCTGGCTGCAGCCTGCGGCAAACTGGGAACCCTTTATGTGCTTTCTCATGCCGTAGCCTCGGTAGATACCATATACCGGGGCACCCTCATTTCAGCCATGCTTCCCAATATCATGGAATATAATCTTACGGTCTCTTCCGGTAAATACGTTCAATTAGCCAGGATATTCGGCGAAGATGTCAAGGATATTACTGTTCTCGAGGCAGCTATCAAGGCTGTAGAAAAAGTCCGAATGTATGTGGCCAATTTTAATATTCCGGCCAAACTCTCTGACCTGGGTTTCCGTAACACCTATTTTGACCGCCTGTATGCTGTTTTTTCGCGTTTTGAGGAAAATAATTATGTTCCCAGAGAAATCACCAAAGATGAACTGAAAATAATTATCGAACAGGCATATTAATGACGCGGGAGCAGATAGCTGAAATCCTTGAATCGGTTGCCGGAAAAACAATCACTCCGGCAGCAGCGCTGGAACAGCTTGCCCTGCTGCCGTTTACCTGCAGCGGAATAAATATTGATTTTCACCGGGAACTGCGTACTTTAATTCCTGAAGCTGTTTATGCCCGGGATAAATCAACCGAACAGATTGCCCTTATTGCTTCCGAGTTTATCAGGCGTAAATCCAATCTGATTATTACCAGGCTGTCTGCAGAAAAAATGGAAAATCTTAAACAGGACAAAAATTTAATAAACCTGCAATATGATACGGATGCAGGTATGGCATATTGCATTTTCAGCCCTTATCCGGAAAGAAAAAAAAAACTCGGTATTGTTTCAGCCGGTACCAGCGATTATAAAATAGTAAAGGAAGCCGGGCTTACTGCCCGTTTGTTAGGACTGCAGACTGCCGAATTTCATGACTGCGGAATAGCGGGACTGCAGCGTGTTCTGGGCATTCTTCCCGAGTTAAAAGATTGTTTCTGTATTATTGCAGCAGCCGGTATGGAAGGCGCCCTTCCGGCGGTATTATCAGGGCTTACGGGCAGGCTGATTATTGGAGTTCCTTCTTCCGCCGGTTATGGAGCGCATTTTTCCGGGTTGGCCCCGTTACTCGCTGTAATCAATGCCTGTGCGCCTACGGTTGTAGGAGTTAATATTGATAATGGTTTCGGCGCTGCCTGTGCAGCAGCCAGTATTGCAGGCGCATTTTCCTGAATAAAATTAAAAAAACCGCTTAATAAATACCAATAAAAAAGCGATATATTAACATGAAGTATTCGGCAGTTTTGATTTTTTCCCTGATGCTTTGGGGCGCGGAAAATGTTTTGATCATTACCAATTTCAGCGAGTATCTTTATTCTTTGCGTAACGGTGAAACCGGAACTTCGTATCTGGCAACTGCTTTAAATATACCGGTAAAAGAGCATCCTTCCGACTGGCTGGCAGGTTTTAATTCTGCAGAAGAAACAGCAGGACTGGGAGTTATACCGCGCCTGGGCGAAGGCTATTTTGGAAAAGCCGCGGAATTTTTATCCCGGGATAATACTTTAAGGTTTCATGATCTGCCGGATGCTTTTTTCGGAGAACATGGCGACATCGGAAGTTTTTCCATTGAATTTTATTTTTTTCTTTATCAGATGATGAATAATCAGGTTATTCTGAACAGGCACGGTTCGGTGCATTCCCGCGTCCAGGACAGAATTCTGGAACAGGGATTTTCCGTTTATATCCAGAATAACCGCTTGTGCGTTTCTTTTGATAATTTCTTCCATTTCAAAGAAAAAATGAAAACAGTAATACTGGAACGCGGCGAAAGTCTGATTTGCGGAAAATGGTATCACGCGGCAATTACCTTTGATGCCCTGAGCGGATTATTAATCAAGCATCTTGACGGCCGGGAGGAGGATTGTTGTTATGTTTCGGAAAACGGCCTTGAGACCGGTACATTGTATTATCCTGCATTTCTGCCGGAAAATAAATTACCTCTGACCGCCGGAGAAAATTTCAACGGCAAGATAGACGAAATACAGATAAAGACTTATAAAACCAGCGGAGAAAAACGGGAAAAAATAACGGGAGATGATACCGTTTATACATCAAGGGTTTTCCAGCTGAAAAAATACAGTATGTTTTCAGCTGCGGAAATCTCTGAAAAAATGCACGGCCGCAGTTTTTCCAGAATTTTTACAAGAAGCGCAGGAGATTTCTTTCTTCCGGACAATGAAAAAATACCCTGGAGGGAAATAAAAAGCGGAGACCTGGAAACCGATCCCCCGGCGCGCTACTACCAGTTCAGACTGATGTTCAATAATGACGGGCAGCAGCGGAATTTTATTACAAAAATTTCAATTAATTATGATATTGATATCCCGCCCCTTTCTCCGGTTTTTCACAGTATTGATACCGGCCCCGGCAGTATTGATATATCCTGGAAAAAAAATACCGAGGCAGATATTGCAGGTTACCGGATATATTATGCCCGGGAAAAATTCAAACACCCCCTGCAGATTATCGAGATCAGTCCGGAAAAAACCGGCTGGAAGATTTCCGGACTGGAAAACGGACGGCTTTATTATTTTGCGCTGGCAGCGTATGATTACGCCGGAAAGGATAATGAATCGGAGTGGTCGGAAATTAAATTTGCCGTACCCGGCAGTTTAAAATATATCAGCGAATAAAATAAATTTATTTACCTGCTGTTCGGCGGGCAGTGCGGGTTTTTAATAATTTTTTCCGGGGTTCGAGTTTAAGATATTTCCAGCGGTTTTTTTTCAGTTCTTTGGCTGTTTCCAGGGCAATCTCTCCAAGCATTTTGATTATTTCGGTTTTATGGCTGATTTGTTTTTCCGCCTGGTTGAAATAATTTTCATACTCTGTAATATAGGGCGATTGAGGATCCTGGATGATATAAGTAGATATTTTTTTTATACGCTGTGTCCAGATTGGTTTTTTATCGGCATTAAAAACCGAGAATTGCCCCCGGGCTTCCTGGGCCCAGATGGAAATTTTAAGATCAAGCACTGCATAAGCCTGGCCGGATAATGAGTTTAGCATAGTTTTTATTTCAGATGATGACATGCGGTTATAATCAAGGTTGTATGGAAACCATATATTATTGCTGCTGAAAACAAAGGGTGTGTTGCTGTTTATGGCTTTAAGCAGCAGCTGATCAGGCTGCAGGGAAACAGCCTGCATGGTGCAGTTGGTATCAAGACGGTTATAATTTGATATTAATGACAATAAAAAAGGACGGCCTGCGAACCCTATATTGATATATTTGGTTTTATCCCTTTTTTTTTCCATGCATGTTTTATTAATGTTTACAGAGAAAAGGCATATATTGCCGATACTGCCGATTTCACGGCTGAATTTTGCATAGTCTGCGGTTAAAGGAAAAACCAGGAAGGCGCAGAATATTAAAGTTTTTTTTAAAACCGACAATTTTTTTTCAGTGTATGAATAGTGATACATAAGATTTAATTTCCGGATTTTCCATATTACTTACAGCGGCAAATATGGATTTAGTGATTTCAGGCGAATGGAAACAGGCAA
>DNNS01000332.1 GCA_003497555.1 Spirochaetia bacterium | reverse complement strand
AATAAATTTTCCAGGGAGAAAACTATGAAAAATATTTATTTGTTTATATTTTGCATACTGTTTATGAAAATTATATCCGGTGAGGCCGGAATATCCCTGACTGAAAATATTAACAACAGCCCGGGAATGATCAGCAAACTGGGCAATGCTGATTATGAATTTGCCGCAGACAAGGAAAAGGGTGATGTGCTGAAAATAAGCGCTGGCGGGAAAAATACAGAAAAATGGGGTACTATAAAAATCAATATTTCCAAAAAAACGCTTGAATCCCTGAGTGAAATGTCGATCAGCAGCGCCTGTCTTGTTTTTATCCTGAAGGGAAATAACAATTTCCCGATTAGAATACAATTAACACAATCCGACAAGAATAATTTCATTTTTATCATTAACAGCAATCAGATACCGGTCAATAACTGGAAACAGATAAAAATACCCGTCTCGTCTTTCACGTCTTATAGTAAAAACAATACCGCTATTACTCCGGATTTAAACAAACTGTCTTCCCTGGAACTGGTATCTTCAGTATGGATAGAGGAAAAAAAAGACTCGCTGACTGAACGGAGTTACTCTGTTGCAGAAATTTTTTTCGCAATTGAAGATGTAAAATCGCCTGGGAGTGATGCAAAAATACAGGCGCCTGAAAAAAAAATTGATACAGGAGTCGCCGCCGCAATCGGCATCAATGCCCAGGGAGTAATTTTAATGGGCGAAGCAGTGAAAGATAATGATAAATATAAAATAGAAAAAACAATACAGCTGGAATTTTTTAATATCAATGAAGGATGGCGTTATGAGTCCCAGAGCGCAGGCCGGGACTGGTACAGAAAGGATCCGCAATTTACCGCAGATAATGAGAACATCAGCCTGGCCGGCATGGCCTGTAACAGCGATTATGAAATCAGCATCAGGCCCTCCGGGAATATGTTAAGCAGCGGGTACAAAATTTTTTCTTCCAAAGAAAGACAGGAATACAAATACATGAAAGTTGATTTTACAGGACTGGCGGTTGTATTCAGGACTTCTGATTATCAAAAAATTAAAATTAACGATAAAAGTATGGAAATAAATGCCCAGAGCAGCGGCAGCGGTCAAAAGGCCGAAACTATAACTATTCCGGTTTGCGGCCAAGAAATACAAATTATTTCCAAATCCGGCCTTTCCTGGAAAATCACAACTAAAAACCTGCCCAGTGTTACAGATGCCGAAATTAAAGATATTAAGCTTGTTTATCTGTATCTGATTTCAGATAAAAAATGGGGAGAAGATATTGAAATAGACGTTGATATAATCATGCCGGATGCTTCAATAAAACTGCTCAATCCTAAATATTTAATGCGCAGCCATGATCATAAAGATTGGTTTGAAATTCATACGGAAGTCGGGAATTTATTTATAAACGCTGCGCCTGTAACACTCCATGCGCCGGCCGGGAAATACGGTTTTTTAACGGTAAAAAACGGCAGGTTTTATTTTGAAAACTCGGAAAAACCGGTAAAATTCTATGGAACAACACTCCTCCATAATTCCAAAATGCTGCCCAGGGAACTGAGCGCAAAAGTCGCCGGAAGAATAGCATCTATGGGATGTAACATAGTACGCCTGCATAATCTTGATCACTATAAAAAAGAACTGGGAATATTTGACCGGAGCGAGCTTGATGAAAAAACGGAAAATTTCGACAAAGAACTGATAGACAATATGGATTATCTGATTTATGAGCTGAAAACAGCCGGTGTTTATATTCATCTGGATGGAATAGTGCTGATGAAATATAAAAAACTTGACGCTATTGACGATTATGAACAGCTTGCTCCCGGATTAAAAGCTGCAGCTTATTTATATAATCACAAGGCTCTGCTGGAAAAACAGAAAAGCTATTTTTCAAGACTATGGACGCATTATAATCCGTATACAAAACTCAGATACTGCGATGATCCGGTTTTTGCAACAGCTGAAATTCAAAATGAAAATAATCTGTTTGTACACAGTTATAATCAGCTTCCGGAAACCTGCAAGCTGAAAATGCGTGAATTGTTTGCCGGCTGGGCGAAAGATAACAATATCAAGGCCGCATGGGACAGTGTATCTGCTGATATCAGCGATCAGTTTAAATGCGAAGTGATGCGCGATTATTATCGGCTCCTTTATTCTCATCTCAGAACCGTCGGAGTCAGAATTCCGGTTTGCGGCGCCAACAGACTGGATCCGGCTCCGATTGCCACGGTTAAAGGCAACGAAGAAATGGATTTCACATCCGATCATCCGTATTTTCATAATGCAGCATACAGTTATAAGATTAATCCCTATTCGCCATCAGGCAGGGCAAAAGTTCTGTCTCTTGCCAAAATTAAAAATAAACCCCTTGTGCATAATGAATGGAACGCCTGCGGTACTATGGAGCATCTGGCAGTGTGGATGTATCAATCGGCAATATCCGCCATGGCCGGTCATGACGGCAGCTATATTTTTGCGCTCTATCATGATTACAGGGAATACGATGCCCGGCACCTGATTAATTTAAGCTACGCTTATGATCCGGGTGTTGCTGCGCTCTTCCCGGCTGCAGCAGTTCTGTTTATCAGGGAAGATATGACCATGCCGGATACGGAATATATATATAAACCTTCAAAAGAGCAGCTTTGGGGCGATGAAAAAATCTTTTACGGTAATGTTGATAATTATTTTCCGCAATACAGCAGAGCCTGTTTTTTTGCCGGCACATCAATTGATTACTCTGATATAAAATTATTTGACTCCAAGTTTTCTTTTCAGTCCGCATTTATTTCTTCATTAGATCAATACAGGAAACTCATCCAGGTCGGATCGGAAAAAGATACCGTATCTTTGCCTGATATAAATAAATATCCGGCTGTTAATAAAAGCGGTGAATTTGAGCAATACTGGAAGCACGGATATTTTCTGGTAAAAACCAAAACGTCAAAATGGGCTATAGGCGATATAGGGCAGATTGGAAATATAGATTTGGGAGATAAGGTAAGTGTTTCGATAAAAAATGTGAAATATGCATGTCTTACGCTTACTTCCCTGGACAGTAAACCTGTAACCGAGAGCAGGCATCTTTACATTGCTGCAGTCTCTTATATTGAGACTCCGGAAATGGTGTATGATCAGAATTGGGATAATCCGGCAGGCGTAGAAACTAACAGTAAAATAATCTGCCAGCCGGTGCAGGGAATGCTGGTTATTCCCGGACAACGCGGCCTGCTGACAGGTAAAAATGAACATAACAGTACTATGGATAAAAC
>DNNS01000434.1 GCA_003497555.1 Spirochaetia bacterium | reverse complement strand
AGGCGCGGGAAATAACCGGAATCTGCTGGTATAGATTAAAATTTATAATGCCTGCCGGATATCTCAGAAAAAAAGACTATGACGATGAAAGATATATTCTTTACGGGAAAGGCCTTGACGACAGCGCTGATATTTTTATCAATGATAAACTGATTTTTTCCGGAGGCAAATGGAGTACCGAGTATTCCATTGATATTTCCGAAGAATTAAAATATGGCGGAGAAAATACTCTTGTTTATAAAATAAATAATAAAACAGAGTTCGGAGGAATTCGTAATTATGCGGCAATAATTGAAAAAGGGTCCATTGCCGGTAAATCGGAAACTGCAGATAACCATATTAATCTTATATTCTGGGAAAATTTTATTCATGGATATTCCGGACTTAATGTCTGGACCACTTCAGACCATAACAGGATAATTCATCCTGCCGTGCCCCAGGCCAAAGCGGATATTTCTTCAGTTATGAATATTGCCGGGCCCCGGCCGCGCATCAGGGGTGAAATTGGCATGCTTTACCCTTACGAAGATTACAAGGGCCTGCTGTGGGCTAATGCGGAGCATGAATGTTTTAATAAATATATGAATTATTACTGCGGTGCGCTTTTTAACCAGATTCCTCTTGACCTCTTAAGCTGCAGGCAGATTATTGCCAAAGAGCACTGTAAATATTCAATGGTAATAATTCCCTATGCCCGGCTGGTAAGAAAAGGAGTACTGGAAGCACTTGTTGATTATGTAAAAAATGGAGGAAAAATCATTCTAACCCCTGAATCTCTTTTATATGATGACTATTTATATACGCAAAAAACTCTGCCGCTGGAATTATTAATTACCGGGCGCTCTGAAAAAATTGATGAAAATATTTTATATTATAAAAACGGGCAGGGCTGTGTATACCAAATTCAGAATAATTTAACCCTCCCTGAAACTCATGCGCTTTTAAAAAAAATTTCCGGGCGCGAAAATATCGGCAGACAAATAACGCTTGAAGCGGAAACAAATGCCGAATTTCCGTATATTGAAACCCAGCTTATCGGCAATCAGGATGCTTTTATTGTGTATATGATGAATTGGGGCAGTATGCCTCAAAAAATTATTTTAAAAACGGCTCCTGCTTTCATTAAAGATAAAACTATAAGCTATAATGTATATCATCTCCAGAAAAAAACCATCCTGCCGGGTAATTATAATGCTGAAAAATTAAAATCAGGATTACCCGGAACATTGCTTCCGCTTGCTCCGGCAGTACTGGTTTTTGAAAATAAAAAAGGATTGTTTCCCGGTTTTAAAAAAGTGTCGGAAAAAAGAACAGCTATTCTGCAGGAATTAAAAAACATGGGTAATTATTATGAATGGAATAATATTAAAAACAAATTAAAAACCGGCAAGGCGTCAGTGGTTTTTATTGATACAAGAAATTATAAGCGCACTGATATCGGAGTGCTTAAGGCTCCCATGGTTGCCAAATTACTGATTACTAACGGTTATAATGTGTATTCCAGATATGCCGAGGAAATAAAATCGGTTTCTGATCTTGCCGGTGCGGACGCTTTATTTATCACAGAAGATTTCAAACTTAAATGGGCAAGAATTGAGAATGATACCGGGAAAAATATTAATAATATTATTCAGGAGTATATAGCAGGCGGCGGCGGATTATTTATTGCCGGTATACCCGAGATCGGGCCAAATAACGAAGGCTACGCACTGCGCCAGATTCTGGGAAAATGGAAAATTAATCCCGGTAAAAAAAACAGCTGGTTCAGCAATCCCGGGAGCTGCCAAAACGGCGACCCCCTGCAGGTAATATTCACCGATATCCAGAAGCATGAAATTACTGCGGAAGTAAAAAAATTATGCTCACTGTTTGCCATGCCGCTTGACGACAGGGATTCACTGCTCGAACCGCTGATTCGCGCCAGCGCCAATGATCTTGCCTCTCCCGGCCTGCCGGTACTGCTGGCCGGCGAAATAGAAAAAGGAAGAGTTGCGGCCTGCGGAGATACTTTTTTCATGCAGCCTTTCAGAATCGACGACGGCGATAATGCAAAACTGGTCTGGAATATTTTATGCTGGCTGACAAAAAACAAAATCGAACAAAAATCAGCCGATGAAATTAAAAAACAAATCTGGTTTAATGAAGAAATTCTGGATGCCATGGAAAAAGATGAAAGGTAAATGAGACACCGAGCGCCGGGGTATCTAATAGGCACATTTATAAGAAGCTTATAAATGCCATTTTTTTTCGCGGTAAAATCAGGCTATTTTCTTCTTTACCATAATAAATACTTCTGGTGAAACATTGAATTTTTGTGAAAGTATTATAATCTGTCGTAAATTTAATTCTCTTTTTTTGTTTAAGATTTCAGAAACAACACCTTGACTCCCTATTTCACTTAAATCATTTTGAGTTAAATTATGTTCTGACATTAAATATTTTAAAACTTCAATTGGGTCTGACTCATTTATTTCAACATTATTTTCTTCATATTTCTCTAGAAGAATACCAATCATTTCAATTAATGGCGCATATTGATGTTTTTCATCTCCATTAGTTTCATCAATTAAATCATCTAAATAGCTTGATAATTCAATGTATTCTTTTTCATTATACGGAACATGAAAATAGTCAGAATTTTTAATTCAAAAATTTGTTTTTTCTTGATAGATTGTATTTAACATTTTATAACTCCTTATTCCATTTTTCTTTATTATATTCATCATGGGTTAAAAATATAACGCAAAAAAAGTATTTGAGTATTAAAATGAATCGCAGCAATTAATCTATATTTATTTCCACAAATATTAAATATAAATAGATTTTTAATTCTATCAACACCTGGAAATGTTATTCTTAATTCATGAAAAGAGTTATATTTTGATTTCATAATAATTTTATACCATGTCTCAAGAGCATTTTTTGAATCATCATAAATTGCATAAAAATTAGTTATTCTTTTTTTTGAAATCACTCTCATATTGACGAATATTGTATCTCGAAATGAGATATTAATCGAGTAATTTTTTTAGCCTGATTTTTTATGATTTTAATTGCTTTAATGAAAATTTGCCAGGCAATGTTACACAACGTTCCGGCTTATATGACGTTGCGACAACAGACATTGTCCAAAATGCGGAGCGCTTGCCAAAAAAAAATGGCTGAATGCCCGCATGTAGGATTTGCTGCCGGTGTCATATTTTCATGTGGTGCTCACTGTGCCGCGCGAACTGAATAATCTTTTTCTCTGGAACCGGCGGAAAATGTATTCTCTTCTTTTGAAAATGGTCAGCAGAACAATTATTGATTCTGCCGGCAGAAATCTNNAGAAATCTCGGTATTTGTAAAACAGGAGTATTAATTATAACAAAAATCAGAGCATTTTATGAAAGCAATATTATAGGAGGTTGCGCTCCGCCTTGTCCGGCATAAAGTAATCATCTTTAAATTATTATTTTATGAATTTGTTATGATATTTTTGATTTCAGGTGAAATTTACAAATTAAAAAAATAGCTATGAATTATATTGCCAAAATATCAGAAAATCAGCGCGAAAATTATTTAAAAATGAAAACTCTGATATATTTTGCGGTTAGATCAGC
>DNNS01000057.1 GCA_003497555.1 Spirochaetia bacterium | reverse complement strand
TTCATTATCATCATACGGACAGCGAAGCGAGTCTGTACGGATTTGCCGATGAAAAAGAAAAATATGTTTTCCGCCTGCTGATAAGTGTTTCCGGAATCGGACCGAAAATGGCCATGAAGATTTTGGCCGGAGCCCCGGTAAACCGTATAGTACAGGCTGTGAATGAAAATAATCCTGATCTGCTGGGCCGTATTCCCGGATTAGGCGCTAAAACCGCCCAGAAAATGATACTTGAACTGCAGGGCAAGCTTGCATTTTTTATTTCATCAGAAAGCGGGGTTTCTTCACTGCCGGCCGATTCCGTATTTTACGATGCCCGTGATGCCCTGCGGAATCTCGGCTACCGCGAACAGGATATAACAAAAACCTTGACTGCTCTTAAAAATGAAAAACCCGGCTTGTCTATTGAAGCGCTGATCAGGGAATCTCTGGCAAAATTAAGCAAGGTATAGAATCAACATGAATGACCGTATACTCGCTCCGGCGGAAAAACCGGACGATTTTGATTTTACCCTGCGGCCATCCAGCATGGATGAGTTTATCGGTCAGAAAATGCTTAAAGAAAATACTGCAGTTTATATCAAAGCTGCCCGGGNNCCACCTTTGCCCATATTATTGCCAGGGAAATGAACACCGGCATAAAAATCACCAGTGCCCCTGCCATTGAAAAAAGCGGAGACCTGGCTTCAGTGCTCACTTCTCTGCAGGAACATGAAATTTTATTTATTGACGAAATACACCGTTTGCGGCCGGCAGTGGAGGAAATTCTTTATCCGGCGCTGGAAGATTTCTGCATTGATCTCATGCTGGGGCAGGGAACAGCAGCCCGTTCCGTGCGCATTAATCTACCCCGCTTTACCATGATCGGAGCCACAACCAAAGCCGGAATGCTTACCCAGCCTCTGCTTTCCCGTTTCGGGATTGTAAACCGTTTTGAATTTTATACCTGCAGTGAACTTCGTCAGATAGTAATCCGTAACGCCAGGTTACTTGCTGTAGAAATGGATGATTCCGGAATAGACGAAATATCAAAACGCAGCAGGGGTACGCCTCGAATTTTAAACCGTATTATCCGCCGGGTAAGAGATTTCGCCCAGGTGCAGAAAAAAAAAATTATAGATCGTGAAATTGCCGATTATGCTCTTTGCCGCATGGAAATCGACAGTCTGGGTCTTGATGCCATGGATAGAAAAATTCTGCGTATAATCATTGAACATTTTAACGGCGGTCCGGTCGGTCTGGAAAACCTGGCGATTTCCACAGCCGAAGATGTTTCAACCATTGAAGATGTTTATGAGCCGTTTCTTATACAATCGGGTTTTCTGAAACGTACGCCGCGCGGCCGGGTAGTGACGCCTGCCGCCTTCAAACACCTGGGAATAAAATATGCAAATACGCAGCTTGATCTTTTCAGCGCTTCTGCTGATTCCTGAACTTAGTCTTCCGCAGAATATTAAAGTTCTGGTCTATGAAGGCCGTGCTACAGGCATTACCGGAGATATTTCCATAACCCAGGACAATACCGGAGAATTTACCCTTAAAAAAAACGGAAAAATATATAATTCCAGAGACGGAATATGTTATCATACTGCGGAATTCCCGGTAAAAATCAACTCCGGAATTTATACCGGCACGCTGTTGTTTTCTGCCCAGGCAAATGTATTCCGTATAATTAATATTCTGGATTTTGAAGACTATGTCAGCGGGGTAACCGCCTGCGAGATTTCTCACACCTGGCCCGAAGAAGCGATAAAAGCACAGGCTCTGGTTGCCCGTACTTATTCCTGGCTTAAATATCAGCAGAATTTAAAAAATCAATATCATATCAAGGCAGATGATACCGATCAGGTATTCAGGGGCAGCGCCAATCTGCCGGGAAATATTATAAATTTTACCAGAGCTACAGCCGGGAAAATCATCTGCTGCAGGGGAAAACCGGTTGAAGCTTTTTTTCATTCCTGCTGCGGCGGCGTAACCGAAGAACCGGAAAATGTCTGGGGCGGGAAAAAGGAACAATACCCCTATCTGAAAAAAAAAACCTGCAGCTACTGCGCTAACAGCCCGGTCTTTGCCTGGAAGACAGCGATTGCGCTTACGGAGCTTAATGCCAAATTTTCTTCTTTAAGCGCAGAACTCGGCGGTATTACCGGAATAAGACCTCTGGAACGTTCCTCCTCGGGACGTTATGCAAAAATTTTAGTATTGGGGAAAAAGGGCAGCAGGGAAATGCAGGCCAATTTTTTTCGGATGTCGCTGGGAGCAAAAAATCTTCCTTCCTTGTTTTTCAGCGCTTCTTCCAGGGGAAAAACCATTGTTTTTTCCGGAAAGGGTTACGGGCATGGAATAGGTTTGTGCCAATGGGGGGCGCATGAACTGGCAAAACGGGGATGGAATTATACGGGTATAATCCGTTTTTATTTTTCCGGAATTACAATTGAATCCGTACCAAAGCCATGAGCGGAATATTTTTATCCCTGGGCTCCAATCTTGGAGAGCGTAAGGAAAATCTGGCCCTGGCGCTGAAAAAAATTTCAGGTCTTGCGCGTCTGGTAAAAACTTCAGGTATTTATGAAAGTGCACCGGTTGGTTTTACGGATCAGCCGTTTTTTTTTAATATATGCGCTGAAATAGAAACAGAGTTGTCTCCGCCTGAGCTGCTCTCGGAATTAAAACAAATTGAAATTTCAATGGGAAGAATTAAAACGGCAAGAAACGGCCCGCGTGTTATTGATCTGGATATTATTTTTTTCAGAAAACAGAAAATTGTATCGCAGAATCTGACCATACCGCATGCGCGCTACAGGGAAAGACTTTTTGTTTTATTGCCCCTTTGTGAAATTGCGGATTTTGTTCCGCCCGGAGAAGAAATGACGCTTTCGGTTCTGTGTAATTTGGTTACGGATCAGCAATGCCGCTTGATAGGGAGAATTTGATTATTCTTCAATTTCCTTAATATGAGGCGCAACCCAGTTTTCAAATTCTTCATCACTCATATTCTGGCCTTTCAGTATTTTAATAGTGTCTTTCAGTTCTTCAAGTGAAGTGAATTTTACAGCCCGTTCGCTGCCTTCTTCCATAAAACAGTATTTTTTTGGCATATTATTATCCTTGCTGTCAGCGTATATATAATACAGGTTTTTTAAAAAAAATCAACTATGGGGGCTTAAAAAATTCTGGGTTTTCCCTTTAATAAAGAAAAATTTATCACGCAAATTCTCATTTTTTCATTTTTTTGAAAAAGTGGAAATTTGCGAGGCTATGGCGGTGCGAATTGTTATAAAACACCCTGCGGCAAATAAAAATATTTTTCCCGGGTGAATAACAATTGCTGTTAAAAATTAATCTGCCTGTTACTGTTTCTTGTTTTCTCCAATGCAATATAAAAATTTATCAGAACGAAAAATTATTTTCTGTTTGTAAAATGCCGGAGTAGCCGACATGTTTTCGCCCATTTGATTTTTACTTAACAGCTTTTTTCCCCGCGCGGCGGCAAAAACATAAACAGTTCCCTTCAGATCGGTAAAATACACTGCGCTGTCGGTAATAACCGGAGAGCTGTAAAAGCCGGTTTCCGTCTGGTGTTTCCACAGTTTTTTACCGTTATTGCAGTCATAGCATAATATCATACCTGCTGCAGTAGATTCAAAAAGCAGACCGTTTTGGGCAACCGGGCTTGAAACATCAGGCAGTTCGTCATATTCCTGCCAGATTATGCTGTTGTTTGCAGGATCGATTGCCATAAGCGATGCGTATTCATTGGCAGCAAAAATAAATTTATCAAACGCAGCAGAAGGAGCAACTTCTCCTTCCATTCCCTCCATCCGCCAGATTTCTGCACCGGTAAACGGATTATAACCTGCAATAATCGGATTGGCAGTAAGCACCAGCTGCAGCGAATTATTGATATTAAAAAGCGCAGGAGAAGACCATCCGGGCATGACCGGCCTTGAGGTTTCCCAGGCAGTATTTCCGGAATCTGTATGCAGAGCCATTATTTTACCAACGGTTTCCTGATCAAATTGAATAAATAGCAGATTGCTGTAAACCAGCAGCGAGGATGCATAACCGTAAGGATTATCCATGGGTTCAATAATTTTCTGCCATTTAATATTCCCCATGCTGTCAAGGCAAACCAGTTCCTGTGTTCCGAACAGAGCATAAACAAAACCGTCCGAAGCCAGGGTAGGGGCGGCATACCCGGTATCATCGCCGGCAAAGGGAAGTTTACCCCTGAAAAAATCTATCTTTTTTTCCCAAAGCAGTTTGCCGTTGTTAAAATCAAAACAGAATACGCGTCTTTCTTCTTTGGTAGCCCCGGAAATATATATACGGCTGTTCCAGATCACCGGTGAATTAAATCCGGGCAGGGGAATTTCGGTTTTCCAG
>DNNS01000746.1 GCA_003497555.1 Spirochaetia bacterium | reverse complement strand
AGATTTTGTATAGCAGATAACTGCCGGGGAATTACCCTGTGCCTCGGCGGTTTTCCCGGCCGGCGGCGCACTAACCGGTAAAACCAGAGTTGAACTGACCGGTATAAACCTGAAAACTGCGGAATATACGGTTTCGCGTTCTTTTCCCGAGGAAGGAATTTATGAGATACCGACCGGTGCAATCAACACTGTGCTCTTTCATGCCTCGGCTCTGCCCGCTGCTCTGGAAAAAGAAATAAACAATGAAACAGCATCGGCCCAGATCGTTAAACTTCCGGTTATTATCAACGGACGCATCAATACCTCCGGAGATTTTGACTATTACAAATTTTCCGGAAAAGCCGGAGATAAAATCGCTGCGGAAGTATACGGGCGCAGGCTCGGTACGCCGCTTGATTCCCAGATTAAACTGCTTGACAGCCGCGGTGCCATACTTACCAATAACGATGATTATGTTGACCGTTCCTGCGGTTTAATTACCCATCATGCCGATTCCTATCTGTCTTGTTCCCTGCCGGCCGACGGGGATTATTTTCTGCAGATCGGCGATATTCAGAACAAGGGCAGTTCTCAGCATATATACAGACTGCGCATCAGTCAGCTTATGCCTGATTTCCGGCTGCGGGTTAGTCCCTCCAGTTTTACTATTGCCAAAGGCGGAACTGTTCCTCTTTATGTATATGCCCGTCGTATGGACGGCTTTACCGGAAAGATTACGCTTGGTTTATCTGAACTTCCGGAAGGTTTTACCATTGACAGCGGAATTATTCCCGAAGGGCAGGACAGTCTGCGTATCACTGTTTCTGCTCCTGCTGACCTGTCATCTGAAGAAAATCAACTTATTCCTAAAATTACGGGACGGGCCAGGATTTTCGATAAAACCATACAGCGCACTGCTTTACCTGCTGAAAATATGATGCAGGCTTTTGCCTGGTGGCATATGGTTCCGGCTGAAGAAATGATAATTACAGTACAGGGTAAAGTGAGAGCAAGTATTTCCGTAGATACTGAGAAAAATAAAATTATAAAACTTTCTCCCGGAAAAACCGCCCAGGTTCCGCTTGTGCTTCCTGACGGAAGCGCAAGCGCAAATATTGATCTTATTGTAGAGCTTGATGATCCGCCTCCCGGACTACTGGCCGGAGAAACAACCATTGATGAGTATCGGGAAAACGGTTATGTTGAAATAATTGCAGAAACCAATGCCAAACCCGGGATACAGGGTAATCTGATTTTAAAGGCTTTTACCGTTAAACAGGGCGTGAAAAAAAAGAGTCTTTTACCCAATCAAAAGCCGGTATTCCTGTGCACGCTTCCGGCTGTGCCTTTTGAAATAATGCCTTAGCTGCATATTCCAGGCTTTAACTCAGAAAAAAACAAATAATCGCGAAATCTGCAAGACCTTAGGTTTTTTTACGATCATTTTACCGCGGTTTTTTGCAAAAAAACCGGGAGTTTTTAAGGCATTTTTTTTATAGTTATAAATTATCAGGCAGAAATATAATCTCGGCGGCAATGCCGGATGCGATTGCATCGTTTATTTTTACGCATCTTCCCCAGGTATCATTAAGTTGATCATATTTGTTCTGCCGTTTTTCAGGGTAATTATGCAGCCGGTTATCGGCAAATGCCCAGGTACGCGCCTTTGGCAGATCGATAATGTAAAAACTGTTTTTTTGATCAAGAAAAATATAATACAGGTAATCGGCTCTTACTCCTCCCTCGGGCATAAACCATCCCGGTTTNNTTTTTTTAGATATGGCCGGATTAATTCGTATCCCTGATCTTCAATCTGCAGGCAATCGTAATATGACAGATTTTTCATTGCAACTATCCGGTATTCCATTTAAAAAATACTTCCGGTATTTCGCTGCCGGTACGGAAAACCAGTTCAAATTGATCAGCGCTGCGGTGTGTCCAGATAAAATTCCAGTTACGGCACTTGCCGGAAATGCAGTATTGCCTGCCGCGGAAAAGAATTTTTATGCCGAAATAAAGCAGATCGCCTTTCAAATGACGGATGGTATGACGGGATTTTTTTAAAAATTTATTTTTAGCTTTCCAGGTCAGTAAATCATGCTCAAGAGATAGTTTTTTTTCATCAAAAAGCGCTGAAATCAGAACTCCGGAAAGGCTGCGCATGATACTGCTGTTTATTACCGGATCGTTCATATCGGCAAGACTGGCTGCGCCGCAGCCGAGTATTCCTTCATCCGGCGCAATTATGCCGGGCTGAAAACGCAGGCGGGAAAGACTTTCCAGGCTTTCATCATACAGAAATTGTCCGAAAAAATCATGAAGCAGAAGCGATATTTTTTCTTTAGGACGGAATTTTTCTATGGAGGAATGAACCGCCTGGATATTGGGATATTTTTTCAGCCGCTCTCTGGCAAGAGAAAAAAGCGCCGGATTCTGTTCCACTGCGTAGACTTTTTCAGCACCGAGTTTTGCCATGTGTTCTGAAAAAATACCAAGTCCGCATCCTGCCTCAATAACTATCTTTCCGCGAATCTCATTCTTTAATTCGGCAAGCATGCGCAGATATGACCTGGTGCGTTCCTGATCATCATAAATACCGACAAAAGCCAGTGCTTCATCTATGTCATGAAAACGGGTTGACGGAAGACTGTTAATTATGTCCATAAAAACAGGCTGGAGCTTTAATGGTTTTTTTAAAAATAAAAAGAAAAACAAGAGAAATGAAGAGCAGGATTGAGAAAAAATAAAACAAATAACGGCAGCCGAAATTTATCGACACAAAACTTCCGGCCAGCGGAGCAAAAAACCAGCCCAGGGAGCCAAACTGTCCGGTAAGGCCGAAAATTGTCCCCCGCAAGGCTGCCGGAGAAGATGTGCTGATGGAAGAATTGATTACCGGTTCTATACCGCCGATAAAAAAGCTGATGATTATAAATACAATTGAAAAAGAAAAAATATTATTAACCGGAATCAGAAAAAAGGAACCGAGAAAGCCTGTGCCCAGCATGAGAAAAAGCAATGTCCATTTATTAAGACGATCCGCCAGGCGTACAATCGTGAGTCCTGAAAGTGCTACCGCTATGCTGGTAACAGCCAAAATAATACCGGTAGCCTGAGGAGCGCCCCTGACTCCTCCTATCATATCCTGTACCAGCAGGGGAAGATAAGGCGGAAGTGTCATGCGCACCATTCTGATTAAAAACAAAAATAAGATTAAAATTAAAAATAGAGGCTGTCTGACAATTTTAACAGCCTCTTTTAAAATATTCTGCGGAATTAAAGCCGGCAGAGTTTTTTTTTCTTTTACTGCCAGCAGCATAAGGCAGAAACCGGAGAATATAATCAATCCGCCGATTAAGAAAGAAAACCGGTAGCCGAAATATCCGGCGGTAAAACCGCCTGCTGCCTGGCCGAGTGTATTGCCGATAAAGGTTGCAGAGCTGATAAATCCAAGTGCATATGCCTGTTTTTCCCGGGGCGTCATGGCAGCGACCATGGCCAGGGCAGCAGACACTGTTCCGGTTAAAAATCCCTGCAGAACGCGAAGCGATGCAAGCATATAGGCGTTTACTGAAAGTCCCATCAGGGAAAGAATAACAGCGGCGCTGAACATAGCTCTTACCATCATGGCTTTTTTGGAAAAACGATCTGCAAGGTAGCCCCAAACCGGCGCCATAATTGCCAGTCCGAGACTCGGCCCGGCAGCAGTAATTCCTGTCCAGAATTTTATTTGTTCATCGCCGCTTATACCGAGTTCCTGCAGAAAAAAGGGGATAAAGGGAATACCGAACTGAAACCCGGCAATGGAAAAAATTTGCGCCAGCCAGATAATATATAAATTGCGTTTCCATGTATCCATAACAAACAGCATTATCACTTGCCTGGGCTTTTTTTGAAACAATTTTAACTTTTTGGTGTATAATAGTGTGTATTGAATGGTGGTATTTTTATTCATGGAAATACTTCGAAATGAGGAAAATAAACATGCGCCGGCATATATTGACAACATTCAGTACAAGCCAACCGAAGGCGTACTTAAAGTACGTCGAG
>DNNS01000536.1 GCA_003497555.1 Spirochaetia bacterium | reverse complement strand
TGCATCTGCGTACAATCTTTCAGAACTTCCTCCATTGCTATAAATAAAAATTCCTCGGTTGTTGGTCCATACCAGGCCATAAGGCTGGCTGCCATGCTTATCTTTCTGCACAACAGTTCTGAAATTTGCGCCGAAAGTATGCGTTATATTTGTTTTTATCCAGGCTTCAATTGTAATATCTCCTGTTATATCAAATATACTGTTGTTCCCGCAATGAAAATAATCATCGCTGCCGTCAAATTTTGTGCATAAACCGCTTACCCCCTTTTCTCCCATTAAAGCATTGCCGAAATTCGTACCGCGGATATTATTTGAAGTGGAATCATTTATATTGCCGGCTGCTTCGTTAAAATGCCAGACTGCATTGTAACCGTCCGCCCAGACATTCGCGGCATTTTGCTGATTTCCTGTTTGAGAGATATCATAGTACATATATACTTTATTTGAGTCTGCATCCGCTGAATCGTGAATCGGCAAGCGTATCCATACCCAGATTTGTCCGGATGTCTGATTGAAATTTTCAATCTCATNNTCAAGTTTTGTACTGCCGTCTGCAAGTGTAAATGATAGATCCTCACCGTTTGTGGCAGTAAGATATTTTAAATATTGATGATTGGAAATATAAAGCAGAACCGGAAAATTGGTTAGATCGTTAACAGGGGCATTATTAAACGTTATCATTTCGCGAAAGGCCCAATTGGAATACCAGGCAGCTTGAACAAAAAAAATATTTATTAGTATAAAAACTTTAATTTGTAACAATCTGCACCATCGAAAATATAAACTACCACCAGCAGAGCTGGTGGTTTTTAGTTTGGGTTTTGTCATTATTCCACCAGCTCTGCTGCCTTGCGGGCAGCGGCACCCATAGGGCGCCGTATGGTAGTTTGTCCCCCAAAAACTGCAGAAAACTTGCAGTCATACCGCAGCCTAAAAGGCGTGCGGTATGTAACCACCGCCATAGGCGGTGGTTTTCTTTTGGGCGATAAAGAAAAAGACTGAATGTGTTTATTATTTAAATACATAATTTCTCTTTAAAGTTTTGCATAAAAAACAATGGAAATGCGGAAACCAGATGATACGCTCTTTTTGTAAATGGTAATAATACCCTGAACTGTCGACTGTCTTTACAGGAAATTTTTTTTTGCCACACCGAAAGCCAATCTATTATTATTATCATACTACATACTTTTCCTATCATCTTTAGTATAGTTAGAAAATTGATGTTTTTCTACTATAAAATATTGCCTGAAGTTTACACTTTTTTGACAACTGATATATACATTAGTGGATAACTTGTTTACTGGAATGCAATTTTTTTTCTTTACACTCATTTTATTTGGTAATCCTTATGGCCAATATGCAATACTCATGTATAAAGTCAGTAATATTGCTTATTGTTTCAAAACTATTCACTTTATTAATAAATTATTATCCTCAAAACCGGTTTCCATTGCAACCCTGGTTATATTTCCGGCTCCCTGCTCAAGAAGCCGGGTTGCCTTGAAAATGCGATAATGACTCAGATAATCATGCATAGTGCTGCCGGTTTCTTCTCTGAACAGCCGGCAGATATATCCCTTGGATACCCCTAAAAATTCTGATATATTCTCAAGAGAAAATTTCCTGTCATAATTATTTTCAATATAATCAATCACCATCGAGATCCGGCTGTCAGCGATGCGCTTCTTGAAACCAGGAAAAAGCCTGGAGTTTCTTTCTTCCGTGAGCACAGTCTTGAGGATCGAAAAAACCGTAAATACATGGCTTAGGCCGGGATTACGCCCGTCCGGGCTGTCAGTCAGTTCAACAAGCTGTTTGATATCCGTTTTGATTTTTTCCGCCTCGATGAAAAGTATACGCTGACCTGCACAGATCCAGTGAAAATGCCTGTCAAATGAATGAAAGGTCAGGGGTTTCATCATTTCACGAAGCCGGGAGGCGCTGATTTGAAATATTGTTTTCCAGGCATGCTTTTTTACCGGTATAGAAACAATTGAATGGATAATATTAGCCGGCAGAATAAAAGCCGTGTTATCAGCTATGCTGAATCTGCCAAACGGGGTCAGGAAAAAACCCTCAATTCCGGGTTGCAGGTATATTTCGATTGCCTCATGCCGGTGCTCCTCGCAACTCTCCGCCTTTACATTTCTGTTGTGCCGTATATTAAAAAGTCCGAAAAACGGAAAATTTAAAAGCAAATACAAAACTGATCGGTGCAGCCCAGCATTTATCCATAATCACATCCCGGGATCCGGGTTCTTTTTTTAATGATGGAAATAATCCCGGGCCGCTTGTAGAAACTGCGGATGATAAAAACGCAGAAACGCTTGTCGCATACCTGGGGATACGCCAGCCTCAGGAAACTGGCCCTGATTTTAACGGAGAATTCTCGCCGATTTATTCCCTTAAATGGCAAAGCGGCAGAAAGTCAATTTTCCTTACCGTAGATCTTCATCAGATAAAAATTTACGGCTATATAGGCCAGAACAAATACAAGGACAGGGCGAAACAGCTCAGGCATCCTACAGTGCTTATTACGGGCAACGGGGGCGGAAAGTGGTACAACTATCATACTTCCGAGTGGGGAGAAGAGCATGGTGATTTTCGATGCATTAAAATAAAAGACACAAAAGAACCCCTGTATTTTTATAATTTCGAACCTCAGCATGTATACAGCGGAGCTTTGGCGGAGTTAAGTAATACGGAAAATATCACTGTCTATGGAGTAAAAACAGAATGCTCAAGTGTTTTTATGAGAATAATAAACTCAACATACTTTCGCATATACGGCCACGGAGGCCTTGGCAATCCTGCCAAGGGAGAAGCCTTGTATATAATAGACAATTGTGATAATTACATAATAACCTATATTGCTGATCAGGCTAATCTGAAACAAACCAGGACCTACCAGAATCAAACGCAACTAAATATTATGGATTTCTTTCCGCTCAAGGAAAGGCATAAAAGCGGAGATATAGTTATGGATCCGCTTTCCAGGCCGCTTGTTTATAAGAGGGAAGCCGTAGAATCCAATTACTAATGCAAACAGGGAATTATTACTCATTTCCCGTTATCGGTTCCTGCAGGGTAAACTGCTATGATGCCCTTTCTGTCGGCCATGTCGTCCATTCTGGATTGATTACATAACAAATCAATCATCCCGATGGCAATTTTTAACATAT
>DNNS01000226.1 GCA_003497555.1 Spirochaetia bacterium | reverse complement strand
CCGCCCCTGTTTACTAAATTTTAGCGGCTATGACGGTTTCCACTCATCTGTCCGCTAAAATTTAGTACACAGGGGCGGGCTTTGTTGTTTTATTTACCCAAGAAATAAATTTGCACCCATTCTTAATAAAGTCCCGGTTTTTTACAGAAAACCATGATATAATTACAGACGGTAAATGATTATAAACCGTTCAAATATTTTCCAGATTGTTTCTATCTCATGGAATGAAGTACTCTTCTCGTTTTTGATTGACAAATATGCTTTTTTAAAAATCGAATGCCGCAGCCGGAGCTCTTTATTCAAAACAGAAACCGGCGAAGCTGCCAGTATTGGCCGCATTGCGCTTTGCAATCTTATACCGGATACGGAATACGAAGTAATATTTTCCTGGGGTAAAAAAAAAAAGAAAATATTATTTCATACTCTGCCCGGACCGCAGGGAAAATGCCGGTCGGAATTTGTCGTAATTGCTGATCCGCATATTTCCGAAAAAAAAGAAAATCGCAAAGGCCGCCTTTTTGCGGAATCCGCCCTGCTGCTGCAGGGAATAATCAGCGAATTAAACAACAGAAATATTGATTTCATCCTGATCGCCGGAGATCTCACCAATACGGGTGGGGTCAACGAATATAAAAAAATTGACAGTATTTTAAAAATTTCCAAGCATAAAATACTGGCCGTTCCCGGGGATCATGATCTTCCTGGCGGCGAAACCCGGGCCTGGCGGCATTATTTCGGCCCGCTGCAATGGTCATTAAACATCAAAGATTTCCGCATTATAGGCATAAACAGCGCAGCCAAGACCTTAGATAAAACTGCTGTTTCCATGCTGAATAAAAAAAACCAAATGACTTATTCCCTGATTCTTACTCATGTTGCACTGCTGCCGAACCCAGCCTGTAACCGCGGCGGAAAAAGCGATCCGGTATTAACAGGTAATGAATACTTTCTTAAAAAATTAAAATCCGGAGGTGCACTTATTTACGCCGGTCATCAGAATATCCCCCTGCGCACCGAAATCGACAGGCTGCAGCAGATAAATGTACCCCAACCCTCACAATATCTTTGCGGATATTATCTGGTTAGAAGATTTAATAACGGTTTTTATCATACCTTTATGCCTGTTGAAAGCGAAATACTCAGGCAATATTCCAGAATAGAAGGTGATTTAGCAGCAAAATTTTACCATGAAAATCAATGGCAGAGCGCTTACCGCGAGGGCTGTGACGCCTATGCCCGGAACTTTGTGATCAGGGAATAAAAATGGATCTCTCCATCAGTACAACAATTTTCGGTCCGGATTATCCGCTTGATCAACTGGTAAAAATCTGCAAAAATGCCGGTTTCCGATTTATCGAAATTTCCAGAAAACATCATAATGCCGGGATTCTTAAAACCAATACCGACGCCTATGGAATTAAAGTGTGGGCTGTACACGGCACATTGGGATTCAATGCCGTCTCTATGGACAAATCAGCGCGTAAAAAAGCGCTTAATAATGAACTTGACAGAATGAATAATATGTCGATTTTTGCGCCTTGTCCTTACGTTGTTCACTATCTTAACAGATTCAATAATCCTTCCTGCAGCGACATCTTCTTAGACAGCCTGGAAAAACTTCATTATAAAGCCCGGGAAACCGGCTTCATTCTGGCAGTGGAAACCGTACCTGATAAACCGGAAAATGAACGGTACCCGGACAGCGCCGAAATTGCACGTGTCGTTAAATCCTTTGATTCTCCGCAAATGCAAATCTGCATAGATGTTAATCATTCCAATCTCGCAGAAAATCTGGAGGATGTTTTCCAAAACTGCCGGGGACTTATTTCTACGGTCCATATATCCGACAATCATGGTAAAAAAGAAGATCATCTTCCGCCCGGAAAAGGTATTATTGATTTTTCGGCTGTGCTTAAATTACTGAGAGATACCGGTTACTGCGGTACATGGAATATTGAATGTCATATTGACCGCTTACCGGAGCAAAATGATATCACTGCTCTTTTTAAGGAAAACAGCAATTTAACAAAAAACCAAAAGCAGAGCAATTGAAAAAATGGAAGAAATTGTAATTCACGATCAACATCAATGCGAGATTAAATATTCCTACAAAATTAAATCCGGCAAAAAGACGAAAACCAGGTATAATATTGAAACCTATTTCTTTTTTCCGGAATCCATTGATATTAATGAACACAATTACACAAAGTCAGATTTTTATAAAAATCTAAAATCGCATATCAGATTAAAAACCCCGTTTTATCCCCTGAAAAATATCGCATCCGGGTCATTTTTTATCTATAAAAAGCTTGAAAACCTTGCATTCAAAAAAAAATTAAACAGAGCAAATTTCAATAAACTCGAGCTGCTGCTTAAAATGTTTGCCTGTATTGTCAAATCCGCCTGGCGTGAGCATGAGGCGCTGATCATTTCCAACACAGCTTCCGACCGGCTGAACGGCCTGATTTCATCATTCATTAATTATACCGAAAGAATACTGAAAACCGGCAGAAAACTCTGCGCCGGACTGCTGCAGACCAGCAGAAAACCCAGAACCAACTCCATTCTCTGCGCTTTTGATGAATATATCAGCTACCTGGCAGAAACCTCTGCCTGTAAAATTCTTGACACCATGAAAAGCAGCAATACCGAATATTTTAAAAAATTCAAAAAAGATTTAATGGCCATTGCCGCCGCAGAATTTACTTACCGTAAAAAACAGAAATACGCAATCAGCGCACAGAAGAATTCAAATAATGCCGGATATCTGCTGCGCGCCGGTTATTTGAAAAAATATACCAGCAGCATTTTATTTCTCAATACCGATATTAAATATAATGCGGCAGCGGCTGAACAACTGCTTTTCGGCTTATCCGCCGGTGTTGCCATGGCCTTTGCCACAGCCGTGGCTTTTTTGGGCCAGCAGAAATTCGGCAATCTTTCTTTTGCGCTTTTTCTGCTTTTAACTATAAGCTATATACTGAAAGATCGGCTTAAAGATCTGATAAAAATTTTTATCAGCAGCCGGATAAACAAAATTTTTTCCGATTTTAAAGCCCGGGTTTATACGGATCTCGGCAAAAAAGCAGGCTGGTGCAAATTAGGAGTAAATTTTGTTCCTGCTTCCAAAATTCCCCCTGAAATAAAAAAAATATATACCTGCTGCCTGCCTGCAGGAGCCATGCAGTTTGAAAACACCAGTACCCTGCTGTTCAGAAAAAAAACCGAATTTTATCCTTCGCAAATAGGTAAAAGCAGCAAGGATTTTTCCATTGACGGCATAATCGATATTATGCGGCTTAATATCGATTCCTTTCTGGCAAAAATGGATAACCCCAAAAAGAAGATCTACATTTTTGAAGATGATGATTACAGGCTTGTTTCCGCTGCCAAACAATATGTCATCAGCATAATTATAAAATATATCCATAACAAAACCAGGTACCGGGCCTATCAGATGATTTTATCCAGAAAAGGCATTGTTAAAATCAGCAGGATGCCGGTACACCCGGCCGTATAACTTCTCTGTAATTATTAAAACCGATGATACGCTCTGAAAACCTGTCCATCTCCTTCGGAAAACGCATTCTTCTGGAAAAAGAAAGCTTTACCATGCAGCGCGGAGAAAAAATCGGACTGGCCGGGCGAAACGGCTCCGGTAAATCTACCCTGCTTTCGCTGATTGCCGGCGAAAGGGAGCCTGATTCCGGTAAAATTATCATTCCCAAAAATTATACCGTTGCTTACATGAAGCAGAAACTGTCCTTCACTCATGATAATCTGATTGACGAATGCGCCTCATGCCTTCCCGAAGACTGCCGGCACGAAGAGTATCAGGCCAAAAAAATTCTTTCCGGCCTGGGCTTTTACGACAGCGATTTTTTACGCTCGCCTGCAGAATTTTCCGGCGGATTTCAGGTGCGTATTGAACTGGCTAAAGCCCTGG